>JBJEKB010000337.1:0-6166 GCA_051878395.1 Muribaculaceae bacterium | reverse complement strand
CGTGCGGAATGGAATTTCGTGCGTTTTAGTCGGATTTTTGTGTTTTTGCCTAATTTAACTATGATTTTTTATTGGGGATTGTTGTTCTTTAGTTGGTGAATCTACAGCCTGCCACCGCCTCCGGGGTGGCGTCGTTGGTGCGCATGTCGCAATCCCCGTTCCCCGCATGTCGCCGACTTTATTCCAAGTCGGCGAAATACGGGGCTACGCACGGCTCCAACCACCTCCCGGGGTTGGAGAAATGTCCGCCTTTGGTCATCGTCTCCGCCGGCGGCGGAGGTGCGTACGCCACGCCGCGCCAATCTTACAACAAGCCGCTATTCTACAGGAGCGTACCTTTGGCACGCTATCTATATTTATCTTGTAAACCCGGCACAACTTCGTAAGTGCTATGATCAGGAAAACCGCTTTGCGGTAATCTCTGTCATCTGTAGTGCGGAGGGGCGGGCGCTTCGCTGCGCCAATCTGTTGTGCCACTTAGGTCCACTTAGGTCCAATAGGTCCAATAGGGCTAATGGGGCCAATAGGAGGTTGCTTGGGGACCAATGGGCTGCAGCCGGGGCTGGGTCGGGGATTGGGGATTAGTTGAGGAAGTCGGCGATGTTGCAGTTGAGGTTGAACATGAAGGTGGTGCCTCCCACGTGCGGTTGGGCGAGGGCAATGCCGAATCCGAGCATCTTGGCACGCATTCCGGCGCCGATGGAGAATCCCGAGAGGAAATTGCGCGAATAGGTGGTCATGTCGCTGCGGGTCTTGTAACTGTAGCCGAGAGCGAGGTAGAACTTCGACGACGCAGCGTATTCCACACCAAATGTGAGGTGGCGGAACAGGTTGGAAGTGAATGAGTCGTGGATTTCAAAAGGTTCGTTCTCGATATTGTTGTCCGGCTTCTTGTAGTAGGGCATTTTCCACTTTGTGAGGTCGTGGGCTGTAATCGACAGGCGGATGGGCACCGACGAGAGCGTTTGTGTGTATCCCAAGCGGAGGTCCCACGGGAGCGACACCGATGTGTCGTTGAATTTCTTGAGCTGTCCACCCAGATTGGTGAACACAAGGGAGAGCGAGAGGTCGCTTTCGGGGTTGTAGTAGTTGATACCGAGGTCGGTAGCGACGGCGAAGGCTGAATAAGCCTCATAACTCGAGGAAATGCCTTTGAGGGTGATGCCGCCGCGGAGGCGGTCGGTGATGTCGTGGCTATACGACACGCTGAAAGAGATGTCGTTTGGCGAGAAAGAGCCTTCGATGGTGCCGTCGATTGATGTTTGGTCAAACTTGCCGTAGCCGAAATACTGTATCCCCACAGCCAGTGCGCCGCGCTCATGGAGCCTGAAGCCACACACAGCGCCCATAAAATTGCTTCCGCCGAGGTATCTCATATAGTTCACCGAGGCTTGGAGGTGCATTTCGGTGCCGAGGAGGGCCGGATTTTGATACACCATGGCTATGTCGTCATCGACAAGCGAGATGTTTCTCCCGCCGAGGGCATAGACGTGCGACGAGGGGGTTATGTTAAGAAATTCATAGCCTCCATCGCCGGCGATCGCAGCCGATGCACAAGCGGCAATCATTGCCACCACGGGAAATATATGTCGCAGAAACTTTTTCATTTGTTCAGCCTATTGCAATGCCACACATCGGGCATAATAATTAAATAACGAGAAAATCGCCCCGGTATTATATACAAAGCCGGTTTAAAATGCTTAAATTGTGTGTAAACGGCATATTTTAGGTGTGTTAACAACCTATGAGCCAACCTGTAAAAATATAATAAACAAATTTAATCATTACCAAAACAGGGACGGAAAATGGTAGATTTGTCAGAATTGGTGATTATATTTGCAATAACAATAAGTAAATACTAAATCGCACCTATATATGAAAGGATTGTATCGCATCACAATGATTACTATTGCGCTTTTTGTAGCACTTGGAGCCGATGCCCAGGTGAAGCGCGTGAATGCCCGCACTCAAACCCCGTGTGCGACGCGTGATGTGATATATGAGTGCGATTATGTGGATGAGCAGCCGCAGTTTCCCGGCGGCGAGCGCGAGATGATAAATTTCATCAACAGCACCCGCAAATATCCCTACGAGGCTTATCGGAACAATATTCAAGGGCGTGTGGTGTGCAGTTTTGTGGTGAATCCCGACGGGACAATCTCGCATCTGTGTGTCATCAAGGGGTGCCACGAGTTGCTTAACGAAGAGGCTATGCGCATCATCAAGGCGATGCCGCAATGGATTGCCGGAAAAATGGGCAAAGAGAAGGTGGCTGTGAGGTGTATCCTCCCCATTGCCTTCCGACTTTAGGGAAAATCACTGATTTTGACGGGCTGATTCCTCTGCGAGAATGTGATTGAGACATTCGCGCAGGCGAGGTGTGTCGGCAATCAGCGAGCGCAGCTCTGCCATTCGGGCGGCGTTGGGCGATTCGGGAATCCAGAGGCGCAGGTAGCCGTTTTCCCCGTATTTTTCGCGGATATGAGCCTCGGCGCGGGCAATCTGCTCTGCCGGAGAGAGGGTGGGATAGTGTGCCAGCCCGTATTGGATAGCGCGGCGCAGGATTGTGTCGGGGATGATGATGCGGTCGGCTTCGGCAACGATTTTCCCATAGATTGAGCGTGGCTCGTAGGAGTTGGAGGCGCGGTGGTCGCACACGGCGTCGGCTATTGTCTCGATTTCGGCGGGTGAGAACCACTCGCGAAGCCGGCGGTCGGCGCGTACAATCTCTGCCGAGCGGATGTGGTGGTGCTCCCTGCCGTCGCAAAGTCCGGTGTCGTGGAAAGCAGCGATGGAAAACACCATGTCGCGCGACACATCGTAGCGCGTGGCGAGGCTCATCGACGCGTCGATAACGGCGGTAGCGTGGTCGCGGCGGTGCCCGGCGTCGAAATTGTCGTAGCGCGGGATTATCTCGTCGGCGATGTAGTCGAATAGCGATTGTGTGATGTGGTGAATATTTTCCATTGTTAAATTGAAAGAACCGGGATTCGCAGCGAACCCCGGTTCTTGAGATAGAGTGGTTGAATTGTTATTTCTTGATTAATTTTTGTGAGAATGCGCCCTTGGCGGTGGCGATTTTCACGATGTAGTTGCCTTTGGCGAGGTCGCTTACATTGATAGATTGCTCACCTGTGTTGGCTGCTACCAATTGACCGGAGATAGAGTAAACCTCGATGCTCTTCACCTCGTCGGCTGCTACATACACGATGTCGGCGGCAGGGTTGGGGAAGATTGTAACCGAAGCGTTGATGCCATCGGCGATATTCTCCTCAACACCACTTATTTCCTTGTTGGTGATAACCACGTAGGAGTGTCCGGGGAGAGTAACCTTGCCTGCTGCATAATCTGCAACCGGGTCGGTGTTGTAGCTCTTGCTGTTGATGTAGTATTTACCGGTGGGGTTGTCGAAGGTGTAGTTGAAAGTCTTGCTGCCAAATGTCGGGTTGACGATAACAGCCATTTCAACGCCTGTGTTTTTGTTGCGAGCAGTGATGAAACGACCCGAATCCCAGTTGGAAACACCTGCGGTAACGTAGAATTCGCCACCATCGTAGAGAGTGGAGTTGAGCACCTTGCGGATGTTTAGAATTTCGCTGTAAGACACTACAAGACCCTTGCGGTCGGCATCTTCGAGATATTCCCAGTGGAGAGGTTTCTCACCTGTTCTGCCACCTTCGTCGATAGAAACATCGTAGCCCATTTCCTCGAATTGCCACATCATCTTGGCGCCCGGGAGGAGGAAGTAGAGAGCGGCTTCGGCGCCGAGACGACGCATCGAAGCAGACAAGTTGCCTTTAATGCCATCTGCGCCATATTCGCTCTGGAAGAATGCGTTGCGCTCCTCGTCGTGGCTTTCGATGTAGCTTACACGACCGGTGTTGTTGCCACCGGAGAATGAGCTATTGGAAGAGTAGCCACCGGCATATTGCTTGCCCGCATTGTTCATGTTGTTCCAAGAGAGACCACCCACCTTGGCGAGAGCGTCTTCTTCGCTCGAAGAAACGAAGTATTCAAAGATGGCAGTTGCGTTGGGGTTGGCGTCTTTGATGGCGTTGGTGAAGCGAGTGGTTGTAGCGAGACGAGAAGAGTTGTAATTCGAAGCATCGTAGTCGTTTGCATAAGATTTGGTGTCGCCGAGACCCTTCGCGAGGTCGAAGCGGTAGCCGTCAACCTTGTATTCTTTAATCCAGTATTTGAGCACGTCGCAGAAGAACGCTTTCACATCCTCGTTTTCGAGTTTCCAGTCGTTGAACACGCTGAAGTTGTGAGGAGCGTCAACATTGAAGAACGGGTTGGTGGCGAGAGGCTTGTTGGTTGTAGCGTCCCAATACATTTTGCACCATGGGTGGTCGCCTGTAGCGTGGTTGAACACAACATCGACAATCACTGCAAGACCGCGCTTGTGGCACTCGTCGATGAAGAGTTTGTAGTCGTTTGGAGTACCATAAGCCTTGTCGGGAGCGAAGTAGAAGCTCGGGTTGTAACCCCAAGAGTTATTGCCCGAGAATTCAAACACCGGCATAAGCTCGATGGCGTTAACGCCGAGGCTCTTGATGTAGTCGAGTTTCTCGATAGCGCCTTTGAGGCTCTTGCTTTCGGTGAAGTCGCGCAAAAGAATCTCATAGATGATGAGGTCTTTGGATGCCGGAGCCTTGAAGTCGGCAACTTCCCAGTTGTAAGAATCCTGGTTGCCCTTGAAGAGAGAGATGATGAAACTGCCCACCTTAGAGTTGGGGAATGGCTTGAGGTTGGGGTAGATTTCGCTCTTTTCGTTGATGTATTTGTCGCTCCATGGGTCGAGGATGAGTTTCGAGTATGGGTCGGCAACGGTGATAGCATCGTCAACAAGGAAATAGTAGGCATATTCCTTATTCATATCGAGACCCTTCACGGTTGTGAAGAAGTATTTGTTGCCTTCGTAGTTCATCAATTGGGCGTTGGTGGGCTTGTAGTCGTTCCATTCGCCGATGAGCATCACGTTGGTCTTGCCGGGGGCGTAGAGATAGAAAGTGGCATCGCCCGAAGCGTTCACTTGCACACCCTTCTTCTCTGCGTTGGGAGCGGTAGCCGCTTTAGATTCACCGCGAGAGCAGATAGCTGTTTCGGAAGTAACGGTCTTATCGCCTGCGACAGCCTGAGCAATCACGTTGTAGTCGCCTTCGGGGAAGGTGTAGGAAGTAGTGAGCGAAGTGGCATTGTCAACCGATGCGATAGGAGTTGAAGTGGTGCTGTTGATGAAAAGTTTGATATCGGCTGCTGTCGAAGTGGCAACAGAGAAGTTAACGGTACCTTTAGAAGCGGGAACAATGCCATTGGAAGCATCGCTTGTGATGTCGATAGCAAGACCGCTTGCAAACACGTTCACCATGATATCGCTGCCGTCTTCGTTTTTACCCTCTTTAGAGCAGTCGGCGTTGCGGAACACGAAAGCGAGTTTGAGCACCTTCTCCTCGGGGTCGGTGATACCGTAGTAGGTGCGGATATCGGGGATAGTGAGGCGGAACTTGTTTGTACCCACAAGTTTGAGCTTGTATTTGTCACTATTGTCACCCCAAGACGGAGCATATTTCCAGTCGCTGTCGCTTGAGCTCTTTGTGGTGATAACACCGGTGTGAGCATAGCAGTTGGTTGAGCCTTTCATACCGCCCGAACCGCGAGAGGAGTAGAATGTGATAGTGATGTTTTGAGAATCTTCCTGAACAATGGCAGGATTTGTCTCAACAACCTGAGCCGCCAATTGCGAAATACCGACAATCAGCAACAGAGCAATAAGTGATAAGAATCGTTTCATTTTATATATAGGTTAATAATTAGAATAGTCAAGGGGATATCCTTTCGGAATATTAGCCGTAAATAGATAATTGCCTAAAACCTTACAAAGATAATACTAAATCTATCAAAAAGCAAATATTTCGCTACAAATAACATAAAACGAGGTGAGAAAAAGCTTTTTTACGCGATAATTGCGATGAGAGAGTAAAAAAATGGGCAATTTTTTGCTCATGCGGATAAAAACTATTACTTTTGCAATTCAAATTTGTGAAAATAATAATCTTATCTATTTATAAAATGGCTAAAAAACAGAACGAAACTCGCACTTCGATTGACGAACTCAATGATTCGCTTTCGTCGATTGAACAACATGTTGAGAACAACAAGAAGA
>JBJEKB010000336.1:0-6191 GCA_051878395.1 Muribaculaceae bacterium | reverse complement strand
ATGAGTATTAAAATCGGGTAAAACTTTTGGATTGACGAAAAAAATCATTATTTTTGGCGAATAATATTTATTCTGTAGCGTAGAATGTCCGAAATTATTGTTTACATAATAATCGTTGTTCTCTGCATTGTCCTCAATGCACTGAGGAAAAAGAATTTACCCCAAAATCCAAATTTCGACGGACAAAACGGCAACAATAGGGGAGAGGCGGGAACCGGCTCCCTGCCCGGCTATGACTATCCACCGGAGAGGCAAAATTCCGATTCTTCTCCCATTACCGTCGAAGATATTGAAAATATTACTTGGTCTGATTTGATTGGCATGTTGCAAGGCGAGAAGAACAGGCGTAGCCGCACTCAGAGGCGTGCTCCCGAGACTCCGGCTGCCGCAACTCGTCGCCAATCTCATCAGCCGGTTACAGTCCCTCCGATGCCCGAAACTCCCTCTGCCGTGTTTCTCGACAGTGCTCGTGAAGGCGCTTCTTCGCTCGCTCGAAACTCTTCCACTCAGATTATCGACGATGCCTATGCCCCTCATCACGATGCTACTCCGGTGAGCGCTGCCGACTGGCGTAAGGCTATTATCGCAAGTGAAATTTTGAATCGAAAATATTAACCTTTAAAACTATTTAGAATGTCATTCCCAATTATCTCGGCTCAACAAGCAGCCGAATATGTGAAAGATGGTTACAATGTAGGATTCTCGGGATTTACTGCTTCGGGAACTCCCAAGGTGGTGCCCCCGGCTATTGCCGAACTTGCAGAACGTGAACATGCTGCGGGTCGCCCGTTCAAAATCAGTATGTTTACCGGTGCTTCTACCAACGACTTCGTCGATGGTGCTTTGGCACGAGCCAAAGCGGTGAACTTCCGCACTCCCTATCAGTCGTGCAAAGATATGCGCACCGCTCTCAACTGCCATGAGGCTCACTATGCCGATGCTCACCTTTCAGAGCTCGCCCAAAAAATGCGTTACGGCTTCTTCGGCAAACTCAACGTTGCCATTCTTGAGGTCGCAGACTACAACGACAATGGCGAAGTGGTGCTTGGCACCGGTCTCGGTATCGCTCCCACTATCGTAGCAATGGCTGACATCGTAATCCTCGAGCATAACACTACTATCAACCCCAAATTGCGTGGCTTCCACGATGTGTATATGCCTCTCGACCCGCCTTATCGCCGCGAAATTCCTATCTACAAGCCAAGTGATAGAATCGGCGATGTGGTGCTCAAAATCGACCCCAAAAAGATTGTAGGTGTGGTTGAAAGCACCAACCCCGGTCATGTGGCTCCATTCTCGCCTGCCGACGAGGTTACTATGCGCATCGGTGCCAATGTGTGCGATTTCCTCGCTCACGAACTCCGCGCCGGTCGTATTCCTAAGGAATTCCTCCCGATGCAGAGTGGTGTGGGCAACGTGGCAAACGCCGTTCTTGCCGGCCTCGGCGAAAACGACGAGATTCCGCCATTCCAAATGTACACCGAAGTGGTGCAAGACTCAGTGCTCGAACTCATGAAACATGGCAAATGCCGCTTCGCAAGCACTTGCTCGCTCTCTATTAGCGACGAGGCTTTGCATGAGTTCTACGACAATATCGACTTCTTCCGCGACAAGATTGTGCTTCGTCCCGGCGAAATCTCAAACAACCCCGAAATCGTGCGCCGTCTCGGCCTCATCACTATGAACACCGCTCTCGAAGCCGACATCTTCGGTAATGTCAACTCCACTCACGTGCTCGGCACCAAGATGATGAACGGTATCGGCGGATCGGGCGACTTCACCCGCAACGCCTATTTGAGCATCTTCAGCTGCCCGTCGGTTACTAAGGGAGGCACTATCAGCAATATCGTGCCGATGGCTTCGCATATCGACCACAGCGAGCACTCTGTAGATGTGATTATCACCGAGCAAGGTGTGGCTGACCTCCGCGGCTTGGATCCGATTCAACGCGCCGAGAAGATTATCGATAATTGCGCCAACCCGACTTATCGCCCGCTGCTCCGCGAATATCTCAGCATGGGCAAAGGCGGTCAAACTCCTCACACTCTTCATGCCGCTCTCGCTTTCCACGAGGAATTCATGAATAGTGGCAACATGGCTGCAACCGATTTCTCAAAGTATGCAAAATAACAGTTGTTTCTTTATAATTTAGTTGATTATTCATTGTCCCATAGCGCCCCGGGTGTTATGGGACAATTCTAAAATTTGTGTAGAAATGAAATATGCGATTGTTGGCTCAGGTGCTATCGGTGCCTATTATGGTGCAAAACTCGCCTATGCAGGTAACGAGGTGCATTTCCTTCTCCATTCCGATTACGAATTCGTGCGCCGGAATGGCTTGCAGGTCGATTCTTGCGACGGCAGTTTCCATCTCGATTCCCCTTCGGTGTATCGTTCCACTGCCGAGATGCCTCAATGCGATGTGGTTATCGTTGCGCTCAAAACGGTGAACAACCACCTGTTGCCTTCGCTGCTCCCTCCATTGCTGGCGAGCGACACCCTTGTCTTGCTCATCCAGAACGGCATAGGTGTCGAAGCCGATGTGCAGGCAATGTTCCCGGGCGCATGGCTCGCCGCGGGGTTGGCGTTTATCTGCTCTGCCAAGACCACTCCGGGCACTGTCAATCACCAGTGCTATGGCAGCATCAACATCGGCAATTACTCCTGTCCCGACAAGTCGAAAGTGGCTCGCATGATTGCCGAGATGCAATCTGCCGGCATCGTTTCTGCCGAAGTGGAGTATAACGAGGCGCGCTGGAAGAAGGCGGTGTGGAACATGCCATTCAATGGCTTGACAGTGGCGTTGAACACGCAAACCAACTGCCTCCTCGCCAATCCTTCAACTCGCACGCTTGTCAAAGAGATGATGATGGAGGTGGTAGGCGCTGCCTGTGCGCTTGGCGTGAATGGGCTTGACGAGGCTTTTGCCGACAAGATGATTCAAAACACCTTGGAGATGACTCCCTATTCGCCGAGCATGAAACTCGACTTCGATTTCAAGCGCCCGATGGAGATTGAATATCTCTATTCCCGCCCCATTGCGCTCGCAAGGGAAGCCGGATTTGAAATGAGCAAACTTGCGATGCTCGAGCAGCAACTGCGCTTCATCCAGGCGCAATACCTCGGCTGACAGCATTCAAAACATAGGAAGAACGCTCCACAACTGCTTTCGTGAGGCGTTCTTTTTGTTGTTTTACAGCTATTTTGTAGCAAAATCGGGATTCCAGTTGATGTTGTTCAGGAATGTCGTTGCATCGTCGCCTGTAATTCCGTTTTCTTCGAGCAATTCGGGCAGGCGGGTGTAGCTGTTTATGAATTCCTCAACGATTTGCGGCTGTTTATCCGCCGTTGCGTAATACATCGCCTCGCAAACACTGCCGAGTATCGCAAACGGAGCCTTGAACACTATCCCTTCGTTGCGATATTTCAGTGCCTCCATTTCTTTGCCGATGCGGTGTGCCACACCTTTCAATCCTTGCAGCGAAGGCGCTGTCGCCGGGTAGGTGATTTCGATACTTTTTTCCACCGAGCAGTCGGTCTCCGGGATGTCGATAATTGCGGCAAAATCCTCGCCGCAATAGCCACATTCCACCTTTTTGCCGTTGACTGTAACCGATGTCGGGCGATAGCAGTTAAAGAGTTTCACATAGAAGTGCCTGTTTGCCGGCATATCTTTATAACTTCCGTGGCGGGGCGAGATTGTAACAATCTGTTTCTCTCCGTCATAGTCGTTGGTGAGAGTTGTTGTGGCATATTCGGTTGCATACTTTTGGTCATCGCCATTGTCTTCATACATTTCAAATGTGCCTTTACCGCCAAACACTGCCACCACAATATCCTCGTCGTTTTGCTGCAGATTCTCCACTTTGTCGGTGTAGAAGGGGAGTATTGACCCCGATTTTACGAAAATCGGATACTCGTCGATAGCGTAGGAGCGTTCTACAATCTTTCCGCCATCGAGAGTACTGCCCGATGACATTTCATACCACGAGCCTTCGGGTAACCAGCTCTTCTGCAATGAATATCTTCCGCTCATCGGTGAGGTGATAGGCGACACAAGCATGTTGTCGCCAAACATGTATTCGTTGCGGAATGTGTAAGCCTCCTCCGATTCCGGGTGGTCGTAGTACATAGGACGGCACAATGCGAGTGCTTCGTCATATCCCTTGCGCGCCATTGTGTAGATATACGGAGCCATTGTGTAGCGCTGACGCACTGTGGCGCGGAGCACGCTGCAGTATTCTTCGCTAAATTCCCACGGCTCTTTGCGCATCGATTTGTTCTTTGCCGAGTGTGTGCGCATGATTGGGCTCATCGCTCCAAACTGCATCCAGCGGGTGTACATCTCGGGGTCGATGCGGTTGATGCCACACATGTGTCCGCCGAGGTCGTGGCTCCAATAGCCGTAGAGCACATTCGATGCGGTGCTGTTGAAATAGGGCTGGAAGTCGAGCGATTTCCATGTTACCCATGAATCGCCAGAGAACCCTACCTGATAGCGGTGGTTTCCGAGTCCGCTCCAGCGGTGGTAAATCATGGGGCGCTTATCGGTGAAGTTTGCCATATTTGTGAAGAAGCATCTGCTCACCCACCAAGTGTTCTTGAGCGTGGTGAGTTTGCGGTCGTAGATATGCTGTTGCCAGTCGAGCCACCAGAAATCCACACCATCGGTCATCATCGGGTTCAGTACGATGTCAAACATGCTCTTCATAAACCTTTTGTCGCTCGACATCCATTCGATTGTGCTTTTGGTTGCCGGGTCCACTCCGTTGGCTGTCGCAATTTGGGGATATTTCTCCTCATAGTATGCCACGCCCTCGGCAGGGTGGAGGTTGAGAGTGATTTTGAGGTTGTCTTTGTTCAAGTCGGCGAGCAGCCCCTTGTAATCGGGGAATAACTCTTTGTTCCAGGTCCATCCGGTCCAGCTGCCGCGTCCTTCGTCGGTGTAGTGCCAGTCCATATCTATAACGAGCACATCGAGCGGGAAGCCATATTCGCGCAAGCCGCGTGCCACTTGGCGGAGCTCCTTGTCGGAATACATCCAATAGCGCGACCACCAGTAGCCGAACGCATATCTTGGCGGAAGTGGCATCTTCCCTGCAAACACGGTATAGTCTTTAAGTGCGCGCTTGTAGTCGGTGCCGTAAGCCATGAAATACCAGTCCAGACAGTCGGCATTCTTGCGCTCGGTGCACCATTCCCATTCCGGGTCGCCGTCGAAAAGAAGACTGTTCGAATCGTCAATCAAAGTCCAGCCGTCGCGGGCAATCACTCCGTCTTCGATTTCCATCGTTCCTCCGGCTTTACCTTCGGCGGTATCCATCATTCTCACGTCGCCGTCATAGCAATCGAGAGTTCGGAATGTCCCTTTTAGATTGTGTTGTTGCTTCATTCCGGGTCGCCAAGTAAATTGGAACGTCCCTTTTTTCTTCGATGCGGAAGTGATAACGAGGTTGTTGCTGTTGAATGCACCGGAGCCTTTTTTGTAGCGAAGTTTGAGCATCGGGGTAGTGATTTCAATCCAGCTCCCGGACTTTACCTTATACTCTACTTTGTCATACTCTCTGTTCACCGCCATAAACGATTTGTTGTCGGTGAATGTGCCATCGGGAGAATACTCCAATCGCACCGCGCTTTCGGTAATTACCGTAAATCGCACTTGGTCATCGCAGTAGGCGATGTTGCTTTCCTTGGCTTGCATAGCTAAGCATTGCGCAAGAAACAGCATTGTTAAAAGAAAATACTTTCTCATTTGGTTATTTGGTTTTAGTTTGAAAATATCTTAGATTTAAGGCAATAGATGCCCCATCATAGTATCACTGCAAAGTTAGTAAAAATCTCCCGTTTTGCAAAATATTCTCAAACATTCCGCCGCGGGGTTGAAGACCACGGATTGCACGGAAATGCTGCTCGCACTGATGGGCGGTGTGGCTTGTGCGGTGTCGCTGATGAAAATTGGGCTTGCCGGGTGCGGCGGCGCTGTCGGCAAGGGGATTCAAGGATCGTGTGCTCCGATGGCGGAGCGGTGTGGCGCTGCGCAAGCAGCGCTGGGGTGGCGATGCGTGGAGCAATCGGAGATCTCGGAGCACTCGGAGCACTCGGGAAGGCTCGCTGACGCTCGCCTGTGGCTTGGTGTGGAGGGTGTATCAAAAATAAATTATTTGATACACTCTTTCTATATATAGCTATTG
>JBJEKB010000335.1:0-1616 GCA_051878395.1 Muribaculaceae bacterium | reverse complement strand
GTCGCAACTTCTTGTCGGCGACCAATTGTGCTACCGGGCATCCATTGTCACGAGCCATACTCTCGACAATGCCGTATGATTCGGGGTGAACGGCAGTGTTGTCAAGAATGTTGGCGGCGCCCGGAATCCTCAAGAATCCTACACATTGCTGGTATGCCTTTTTCCCCATTCGCAGCACATTCATCAGCTCTGCGCGCGATGCGAAATCTCCATTCTCGGCACGGTAACTCACAATGTTGGCAGCCAGTTGCGGTCCAAGTCCGGAAACGTATGTCAGAAGTTCTTTTGATGCTGTGTTGAGATTTATGCCGACACTGTTCACGCAACTTTCAACTGTGAAAGTGAGAGCATTACGCAACTCCGTTTGATTAACATCATGTTGATACTGCCCTACTCCAATAGATTTTGGGTCTATTTTTACAAGTTCGGCAAGTGGGTCGAGCAATCTTCGTCCGATAGACACTGCTCCTCTCACTGTTACATCTTTGTCGGGAAATTCTTCGCGAGCAATTTTTGATGCCGAATAGATAGACGCTCCGTTTTCGCTAACTACATACACATCTACATTCCTCGAATATCTGAGAGATTTGAAAAAACTCTCGGTTTCCCGGCTGGCGGTGCCGTTTCCTATAGCGACTGCATCGATTTTGTAAGCCTCTATGAGTTGCGACACCCTTTTTGCACTCAATTTTACTTCCGATTTTGGCGGTGTGGGATAGATCACATCATTGTGCAAGAGGTTGCCTTGTTCATCGAGGCACACGAGTTTGCAACCTGTGCGGTATCCGGGATCGACTCCGAGTACTCTCTTGTGTCCAAGTGGGGCGGCAAAGAGCAATTGTCGAAGATTGGATGCAAACAAAGCTATGGCTTCCTTGTCGGCTGCCTCTTTCGACGATGATGCAAACTCATTTTCTATCGATGGACGTATCAGCCGCTTGTAACTATCGGAAATTGCCGATTTGATTATTGCGGTGGTGCTGTTATTGCCGTGAATGATTATTTTGTTGATTTTATTCACTGCTTCGGTGTCGTCGATTGTAATTGCTACCTTGAGAAATCCCTCATTTTCGCCTCTTCGCATTGCAAGAATGCGATGTGAATTTGCCCTTGAAAGCGGCATCTCCGTGTCGAAATAGTTCTCGTAGTTTGCACCCTCAATTTCTTTGCCTTTAACCACCTTGCTCTTAATCACTGCGGAGCGGCGGAACAAGCCTCGTATTGTGTTCCTTACACGTTCATTTTCCGAAACCCATTCGGCAATAATGTCCGATGCGCCTGCAATAGCGGCGTCTTCATTTGGCACATTTTCCCCGACAAAACGACAGGCTTGAGAATGAATATCGGTCGATTTTTGTGCCATAATTATTTTTGCCAAAGGTTCGAGACCGTTGTTTCTTGCCACTTCAGCCTTGGTGCGGCGTTTGGGCTTGAATGGGAGGTAGATATCCTCGAGTGTCGTTGCATCATCGCACGCCATAATGCGTGAACTCAATTCCGGAGTCAGTGCACCGCTTGCCTCTATGCTTTCGAGAATATAGCGACGCCTCTTGTCCAGCTCCTCGAGTTGCCCCAGGAGGGTGCTGATATTCATGATGGCAACCTCGTCGAGAGAG
>JBJEKB010000334.1:0-6363 GCA_051878395.1 Muribaculaceae bacterium | reverse complement strand
GAGCAAGTCGGCAAGCTCTTCGGGAGATGGGCGACGTTCGTTTTCTTGTTCAAATTTAGAAAGAGCCTTACTAATCTTGTTGAGAGAGCCCACTTGGTTCAATGGTAGGCGTACAATGCGCGATTGCTCGGCAAGTGCTTGAAGAATCGACTGACGAATCCACCAAACAGCATAGGAAATAAACTTGAATCCGCGTGTCTCATCGAATTTCTGCGCAGCTTTAATCAATCCAAGGTTGCCCTCGTTGATGAGGTCGGGAAGGCTTAAGCCTTGGTTTTGATACTGCTTGGCTACAGAAACCACGAATCTGAGGTTGGCGCGAGTGAGTTTGTCCAATGCGGCTTGGTCGCCTTTTTTAATGGCTTGTGCAAGTTCGACTTCTTCTTCAACGGTAACAAGTACTTCTCTACCGATTTCTTGAAGGTACTTATCCAACGAAGCACTCTCGCGGTTAGTAATTGATTTTGTAATCTTTAATTGTCTCATTTGCTAATTTTGACATTTAAGCGTGCAAAGATAGTAATAATTTTTCTATTTTGCAGTGTTTGATATAACAAAAAATGTGCCGTAATCACATTTTTGCTTAAAATAACAAATAAACAGAGGATTTTTACCTTGCAAAAAATGACTGTAGGCGAAATTTTGTCACAAAAAATGACAGTCCGAAAACGAACTGCCATTTTTGAGTGTATTGAGACCTAATGTTTAGTCGGTGAGCGGTACTGCGTAGTATTTTTTGTTACCGGTGGGGTACATACCTACGATGAACATCACTTTTTCTCCGGTGGCGTCGCTCATGATTCTCTTATAGATTTTCTCGACATCGTCGGCAGAAGACACTTTCTCATCGTTGATAGTGAGGATGATAAATCCGTCTCGAATACCGGCATTTTTGAATTTGCCATCTTTCACGCCAATCACCTCGATACCCGAACTGATTTGCAAGTCTTTGAGTTTCTCGGGCTTGATTTCTTTGAAAGCGCATCCGAGGTCGAACATGTCGGCACTCTTCACGATTGATGTGTCGCCTTGGCTATTCTTGAGTGTAACAGTGGTGGTGTGAGCCTTGTTGTCGCGGTAGTATGTAATTTTGATTTTGTCGCCCGGGCGGTATTTGCTCATTGCGGCTTGCATCATGCCACTGTTTTTCACTTTATCATCGTTGATTGCAGTGATAACATCGCCAACTTCGATTCCACCTTCTTTGGCAGCGCTGCGGTCGGCAACTGCGCCCACATAGATACCCTCGGCAACCGCTGTGATTCCTTTCTCCTTTGCAAGTTCGCTTGTAAGTTCACCGTATGAGATTCCAAGGACAGCGCGTTGCACGGTGCCGAATTGCTTGATATCGTTAATAACCTTGATTACGATAGCCGATGGAATAGCAAAGGAGTATCCTTCGTAATTGCCTGTGCGTGAGTAGATGGCGGTGTTGATACCGATGAGTTGACCATTGGTGTTAACGAGGGCGCCACCACTATTGCCGGGATTCACGGCGGCATCGGTTTGGATAAATGATTCTATACCCATCGACTGAGTGTTGGTGGTAGCGCTGATACTTCTTGCTTTTGCGCTTACAATGCCGGCGGTAACTGTAGATGTGAATCCAAACGGGTTGCCTACAGCCAATACCCATTCACCCACTTTTACATTATCCGAGTTGCCAAATTCGATAGGAGAGAGCCCTTTAACATCGATTTTGAGCAAAGCAAGGTCGGTGCTTGGGTCGGTGCCAATCACTTTGGCATTGAACGAGCGGTTGTCGTTGAGTGTAACCTCAAGTTTGTCGGCTCCATCAACCACATGGTTGTTTGTTACGATATATCCATCTGTTGTGATGATAACGCCCGAGCCGAGACCTGTTTGTTGCGGTTGTTGCTGGCGTTGTGGCTGTTGCGGCTGGCGCTGACCGCCATAATCCGGACCGAAGAAAAATTCAAATGGGTCGAAGAACCCGCCCATGCCGCGTTGTTGGCGAGGAGTGGCAAAACTCTTGATGCTCACCACTGCATTCACGGTGCTCTCGGCGGCTTTTGTGAAATCGGTGTTGATTGCGTTCACTGTGGCGGCAGTGCGCACAAAACCTTGGTTGTTATCGGTGCTTGTAATAAACTTGTCCTCTTGGGGATAATCGTTCATAACTCTTGAAGCCATGATGGTGAAGGCTGAACCGACAACACCTGCCGATAATGCCAATACGATTAATTTTGCTTTCAGTTTCATAATTCAAATGTGTTAAATTATTGTTTGATTTAATATTTTCAATCGTTAAAATTAACTTTTGCTATTTCTGTCGCAAATGTAGAATTTTATTTTTTAATAATGCAAATATCATGCCAATATTTTGCATATATTAATAGGATATAGCGGTGTTTTTTGAAATGTTAATCAAATACAGGCGCAAAAAATATTGGCTGAGAATAAAACGGCGGTTTGGCACGCAATTACGATAAAATGTATTACCTTTGCACATCATTTTTGAAAAACGAAAGATGAACAAGCAGTGTTTTCAACTCTTTGCTTCTTTTTTTAAGATTGGAGCATTCACATTCGGTGGTGGATGGGCTATGATTTCTATAATCGAGAAAGAGATTGTAGATAAAAAGAGGTGGATAGAAAAGGAGGAGTTTCTCGACCTTCTCGCTATAGCGCAATCGCTACCCGGCATTCTTGCTGTGAATATTTCTGTTGCGGTTGGCGACAAGATTAAGGGCAAAATTGGCAGTGTGTGTGCAGCACTCGGCACAATTCTTCCATCTTTTTTGATAATTCTCGCCATAGCCGTATTTCTCACCCCCGATTCGATAAAGAACAACGAAGTGATAAGCAGTATCTTTAAGGGGATACGTCCTGCGGTAGTGGCATTGATAATTGCACCGGTGCTCACCACGGCAAAGAGCGCCAAGATTGGATACAAGACCGTGTTGATTCCTATCGCGGTGGCGCTACTCATATTCTCCGGCATACCGTTGCTCAGCAATCCGATATTGTATATCATTGCCGGTGGATGTGTAGGGGCATATATTTATTGTAAACGTGTAAAAGAAGAGCGATGAACATATATGTAAAACTTGTAATAGCCTATCTGAAGATTGGACTCTTTGGATTTGGTGGCGGATATGCTATGCTGTCGCTCATTCAGAAAGAGATTGTGCAGAGCGGATGGATTACCAACAATATGTTCACCGATATTGTGGCAATCTCGCAGATGACACCCGGACCCATCGGTATAAATAGTGCGACATACGTCGGGTATGTGGTAACCGGAAATGTTTGGGGCTCGATACTTGCCACACTCACGGTGGTACTTCCGTCGTTCCTCCTGGTACTTTATGCGAGTCATTTTCTGCGTCGCCACAAAGATAGTCCGGTGATAAAAGGTATTTTCATGGGGCTGCGCCCGGTGGTTGTAGGGCTTATCGCCTCGGCAGCCTTGCTGCTCATGAATAAAGAGAACTTTCCCGACTACACCTGGAGCATAGCGTTGTGTGCGGCATCTTTTGCCATGGTGTATTGGGCTAAGATACATCCTATATATATTGTGATTCTTGCGGGAATTGCAGGTTATATAATTTACTAAGTTATGAATTATCAAGAATCAATTGATTACCTATTTGGTCAGGTGCCGATGTTTCAGCGAGTAGGCGCAAATGCCTACAAGCCGGGGCTTGATACGAGTATATCACTTGCCGCAATGTATGGCAACCCTCAGGATTCGTTCAAGACCATTCATGTGGCAGGAACTAACGGCAAAGGCTCGGTGTCTCACACAATAGCCGCGATTTTGCAAGAAAGCGGATATAAAGTGGGGCTATACACATCGCCACACCTTGTCGATTTCAGGGAACGGATAAGGGTGAATGGCGAGATGATTCCTCGCGAAAATGTGGTGGAGTTTGTCGAGAAATATAAGTCGCTCACCCACGACTTGCATCCTTCGTTCTTTGAATTGACCATGATGATGGCATTTGACTATTTCCGCAGTGCTAAAGTGGATGTAGCGGTGATTGAAGTGGGGCTTGGCGGCAGACTCGACAGTACCAATATCATAACACCCGAATTGTGCGTGATAACCAACATCTCTTTTGACCACATGCAATTCCTCGGCGACACACTTCCCAAGATTGCAAGCGAAAAAGCGGGGATTATGAAGCATGGAATCCCTGTGGTGATAGGAGAGGCTGAAGGTGATGTGAGAAAGGTGTTTGAGGATAAAGCGGCAGAAGTGGGAGCCCCAATAGTTTTTGCACAGGATGAGCCTTGTGTGAGGACATCGACTCGAAAAGAGGATTATATCGAGTATTATACCACTCGCTATGGGATATTGGAGAGCGAACTTGTTGGAGAGTGCCAGAAGCATAACGCCAATACTATTCTAAAAGCGGTGGATTTGCTATCCCGGACATTCACTATCGGCAATGCCGCAGTGGGTAGAGCGTTCAGAAATGTGTGCTCACTCACCGGACTTATGGGCAGATGGATGAAAATAGGGGAGAATCCCCGTGTGATTTGCGATACCGGACACAACGAGGGCGGCATCAAATACATTGCAAAGCAACTCAAAGAGGAGAAATACAATGTGTTGCGTATTGTGATAGGTTTTGTGAGCGACAAAGATGTGTCGCATATCATCAACCTGCTCCCTTCCAATGCAAAATACTATTTTACTCAGGCGCAGATCCCCAGAGCCATGAACTCGGAGACATTGCGCGATATGGCTGTAGCGGCAGGGTTGAGAGGAGAGGCATTTCCATCGGTGGAAGCCGCTTTCAATGCGGCTATGAGCGAGGCAAAAGCCGACGACATGATATATGTGGGAGGAAGCACCTTTGTGGTTGCCGATTTCCTCACACAGTGCCACTCCAAATAGGCGGGATAAAGATATAATAAAAACAAAGCGACACCGCAATGATGTCGCTTTGTTTTATATAGGATAGTTTATTTCGATTTCATTTCCACATCGGGGGCAATGAGTTTGTAGCCCTTGCCGTGGATGTTGATAATCTCGATTGCCGGGTCGTCTTTGAGGTGCTTGCGGAGTTTTGTGATATAAACGTCCATACTGCGGGCATTGAAGTAGTTGTCGTCGATCCAAATGGTTTTCAATGCGAAATTACGCTCAAGAATCTCATTGACGTGTGCGCAGAGAAGGCTTAAAAGTTCGGATTCCTTGGTTGTGAGTTTAGTAACCTTGTCGTCAACCATGAGCACCTGTTTTTGGGTGTCGAAAGTGAATTTGCCAATCTTGTACATGGTGATTTCTTTCCCTTTTTTACCCTTAACGCGGCGCAGAATTGCCTCGATACGGAATACCAACTCTTCCATACTGAAAGGTTTGGTGATATAATCGTCGGCTCCAATCTTGAAACCTTCAAGGATATCCTCTTTGAGCGATTTTGCTGTGAGGAAAATAATGGGCACCTCGCTATTTACGGTGCGGATTTCCTGAGCAAGTGCGAAGCCGTCTTTCTTTGGCATCATAACATCGAGCACGCACAAGTCGTATTTGCCTTTCAAGAAGGCTTTGTAGCCACTTTCTCCATCGGGGAACAAATCGGCATTGTAGCCTTTTGCCTGGAGATACTCTCTTAATAACATGCCAAGATTTTCGTCATCTTCGCATAATAGAATACGCAATCTTTCTTCCATAATTGTATTATATTAGTGGTAATGTAATAATAAACTTTGAACCTTGACCAAACTCGCTTTCGGCGTGGATTTCGCCTTTGAGTTCGGTTATCATTTTGTGCACATAGGCGAGACCGAGACCGAAACCTTTCACATCGTGGCGGTTGCCTGTGGAAACACGATAGAATTTGTCGAAAATTTTCTTCAAGTCGTCCTTCTTGATGCCTATGCCGTTGTCGGCAATGGTAATCTCGAGGCGGTCATTGGGCAGGTCACGAGTACGCACTTCGAGAAATAGGGGAGTGTCTTCTTTGCGATATTTCACCGCATTGTCGAGCAGGTTGAAAATCACGTTGGTGAAGTGCATTTCATCCACATTCACAAGTGCGTTCTCGGCATCGAGGTATGTTTCGATGCGGCCTCCATATTTTTCCACTTTGATTTTGTGGGTTTGCACAATGTTTGCGATTACGGCATTGGCATCGATGTCGGTGAGCTTAAGAGTGCTCTTTTGGTGGTCGAACATCGACATTTGCAATACCTTCTCCACCTGGAATCTAAGCCGCTTGGTCTCATCATTGATTACTGTGGAGATGTGTTGCAGCATAGCCGGGCTTTTGCGCACAGCATCGTCGTTGAGCATTTGCGCGGCAAGAGAAATGGTCGATATCGGTGTTTTGAACTCGTGAGTCATGTTGTTGATGAAGTCGTTTTTCATCTCGGTGAGTTTCTTCT
>JBJEKB010000333.1:0-6367 GCA_051878395.1 Muribaculaceae bacterium | reverse complement strand
CGGCTCTTTATTACTAATATTTTCAATCGTTCTACTATGTGCAATATAACAATCAGGCTCGAACAGCCGCAAGACTACCGTGAAGTGGAAAACCTCACCCGCGAGGCATTCTGGAATGTCTATCGCCCGGGGTGCACCGAGCATTTTGTTCTCAACCGCTTCCGTTCCAATCCCGACTTCATTGCGCAACTCGATTTCGTAATGGAAATCGATGGCAAAATCATAGGACATGTGATGTTCGCCAAGGCGCATATCCACCTCGACGACGGCGGCACTCTGCCATCGTGGACATTCGGACCTATCAGCATTCACCCCGACTACAAGCGCAAAGGCTACGGGCTTCGCCTGCTCCGCTACGCCCTCGATGAGGCAAAGAAACTCGGTGTGGCATTCATCTGCATGGAGGGAAACATCGATTTCTACAAGCACGCAGGATTCTCGCTTGCGAGCGCAATGAAAATCCACTATCACGCCGAGCCGCGCGAGAGCGAAGTGCCGTATTTCCTCGCACAGGAACTAATCCCCGGCTATCTCAACGGCAACGAGGGGACATACACTCCCCCGAGCGGCTATTTTGTAGCCGATGAGCATCCCGACGAATTTGCCGCCTACGAAGCAACCTTCCCCGCCAAGGAGAAAGCCTTTCAGGAGGGGCAGTTGCCACAGTTGTGCCAGAGTTGTGGCATGAAACTCACGCAAAACGGCGACTGCGGCACCAATGCCGACGGCAGCATCTCATACGACTACTGCCGCTACTGCTACAAGGATGGGCAATTCCTGCAGCAATGCGACATGGAAGGGATGATAGAACATTGCACTCAGTTTATCGACGAAATGAACAAGTTGCTGCCACATCCGGTGAGCGTCGAAGAATACCGCGAAATGGCTCGCTCATTCTTCCCGATGCTCAAGCGGTGGCGCAACAAGCCATGATAAAAACAATTTATGCAACAACCGACCAAGCATAAGCAAAGCAGCATGGTATCGTGAGACCCCATGCTGCTATTTTTTCCGTTTTTCAAGATACACGATTTCATCCTATTTTGTAATTTTACACAAATTTCTCAAAAAAACATCCGATTTAGGGTTGAGTTTTGAGGATGTTGTGTGTCTTATTAGTGTATGACGAACAGGAACGATATAGAGCAACTTTTCAAAGCGCATTATGCGCAGATGTACCGGCAGGCAACGGCACTTCTGCACGACGATGACCTAGCGCGCGACATCGTCCATGATGTGTTTGCCTCGCTGCTCGACGGCAAAGAAGACACCCCGACAAACGGAGCTTATCTATCGAAAGCGGTTCGGAACCGCTGCCTGAACTATATCCGCGACTGTGAGATTCATCAGCGCATTGCCAACTGCTATTTTCTTGACAATGAAGAATATGAAACAGACGACTCGATAGATGCTGAAACAATTACAAGGATTTATCACTTTATAAGCAACGACATCCCGGCACAAGCAAAGCGTGTCATTGAGCTGCGATTTTCCGAAGGCTTGTCATTTGCAAGAATAGCAACGACAATGGGAATAAGCGAAACTGCCGTGTATCGTCATCTAAGCCATGCACTAATAATAATCCGCAAAAAAATCAACGAAAATGGATAAATACAACTTTGTGCTTGACATAATCGAGCATCCCGAAAATTACACATCGGGGCAGTTGAAAGAAATACTGTCGGACCCCGAAACAAGAGCGATTTACAATCTGCTCTGCAAGACAAGTTCGGCAATTAACGCCCACCAAGAGCCGGACATCGATGCCGAGTGGAAAAAATTTACCACACACCCCACCCGTCCCCGCCGTTCATTCCTGTGGTTTGGCAATCGTGCCGCATCAATCGCCGCCATAGTGGGAACATCAATCGTGGCTATTGCCGCCGGCATATCAATCACAGTGTCGGTAATCAACCACTCGTCCAATCCTGATGCAGTTGAGACAACCATCGCACCCGCCACCGCAACCACGACAACAGACTCTATCATCAACGACTCCATCGGCACTACCCCAAAACCAATCTTGTTTGAAAACGAGACACTTGCCGCGATTATGACCGAAATATCAAAAGTGTATGGCGTGGAAGTGGAGTATGCTAATAAAGATGCCGCTTCACTGCACCTCTATTACAAGTTCGACCCATCGTTATCGCTCAATGAAGTTTTAGAGCAACTCAACACTTTCGAGCAGATTAATATCAAACAAGACGGCAATCTTTTAACCATCCTCTAAAAATGAAGAATCTCCTAATGATGATAATGGCTGTGATGACCTACATCTCAGCCGAGGCTTACGAATATACCTATTCATTCAACAACACTCCCATATCCGAAGCCATTGTGAAAATAAGCAAGGACCACCCGAATGTGAATATTTCATTCATCTATAAAGAGCTCGATAAATACCGCACCTCTGCCCGAATAGCAACCAATGATGCCTACACAGCACTGCGACAAACCATTGGGCTTAACCCGATATCCATCATCGACCAAAACGGGCACTTTTATATCGAGGCTCTCCAACACGGATGCTACAATTATTACGGACGTGTTGTAGATGCCGACAATGAGCCTGTCGATGGCGCCATAGTGATGATTCTCACACCACGCGACTCCACTGTGATAACCTACGGCATTGCCGACAGCAATGGACGCTTTTCCATTCCATGCGACAAGAAAAACATCTTGGCTAAATTTTCATGCCTGGGATATACAACAACCTATGTAAGGAGCCCGCAATTTGCCATGGGAAAAGTAACGATGCTGCAATCGCCGGTGCCACTTTCAAATGTCTCCGTTGAGGCAAGCAACACCATATTATCAACCGAAAAGAATATCTACGTTCCTACAAATCGTCAAAAAAGGGCAGCACAAGATGCAATGGACCTATTGCGACGCATGGCTATTCCCCAATTGGTGATAAACCCCGAAGACAATAGCGTAAAGGATTTATTCGGCAACAGTGTGTCAATTTACATCAACTATCTGCCCGCTCAATCCGATGAACTTAAAGGGATGAAAATAACAGATGTGCGCAAAATAGAATATTATGAATTCCCTACCGACCCGCGCTTCAAGAGCGAGCAGCGGGTTGTCAATTTCATTGTCTATGAATATGAATACGGCGGCTACACCAAGGCTTCGGAGTCGTTCACCACGTTAAACGGCACATTCAACAACACAACAGCGTACAGCCGATTTACCTATAAGAAAATGACTTATGATGTATATGCCGAGAGTGATAACAAGAATTATCACCACTCCGGCATTGATAATACGGCTATTTACAGGCTTGAGAATAGCATCGAGGCTATAGAGCGGAAAGAGACGGTAAGGGAATCGCACACCCGGCGCAATATGTTCCCAGTAACATTCCGAGCCTCTTATATCACGCCTCGATTCACCGCACGCAACACGATTTCGTTCTTGCACTCCTCAACTCCCAAGCAGCAAACCATGGGAGATTTAACGGTGAGCATTCATCCCGAAAACAACTACTCATATTTGCGAAGCACCCCCAATCGGGACAACACAATATCCTATAATAGCAATATATGGGGACTTATAGGGTCAAATGGTTCATTTGACATAACACCCTATTTCATCCACACTCATCGCAACAACACTTCTTTCTACAACTCAACACTCTTGCAATCTCCGATTCACAACCTCATCACCGAAAACACTTATAACTGGAAGCTTCAAGCAAGCGGACGCTTGACATTCGCAAAGAGGAATCATCTTTCAGTCTCATTTTCCGGTGGGCAGAATATCAACAAATTGGAATATCAAGGCTCCAATAACGCCCATGATTCCTATTCTTTTTCATTTATAACCGGAAATCTCATGTATGGATACCGAGCAAAGAATATTTCGCTTTCATCATTTATCGGTTTTGAGGTTGAGCACAATTCTATAAATGGCATTACGGCAACCGACGCATCCCCATCGGTCGGTATCGACTTAAGATTATCTCTTAATCGGAATAGTCAACTATCGGGATATTTGACCTATTTTACCACAACACCCGATATAAGTATGAAGGCTAATGACATTGTAAGGAGCAATGAATATATGTACCTCACAGCCTGTCCTAATCTAAAAAACTGGAGGAAACTTAGGTCGAATCTTGCATACAACCTGTCTTTCAACAATTCGCTATCATTGGCAATCTTTGGCGGTTATGAGCGCGACTTCAACCGCGTGGCAACCATATACCGACCCTATGACGATGGCAATGCACTCTTGCGCGATTTCATCAACAACGGCTCTTTCATAAAATACTACTTTGGCGTTTCCGCCAATTACAAGCTGTTCAACAACAGCCTGCAATTATATGTCAACCTTACTCAAAGCGCTTACGAGATAACCGGCAACTACAAGGATTCGTATTATCCCTTCCGCTTGCAAGCACAAGCGGTGTATTACTGGAGGTCGTTCAACATACTTGCTTCATGGGGGACGCCCCAATGCTCTCTCACTGAGAACTCGAATTACATAATCCGGGGTCGCAATTTCCATCTGTTCTCGATAGGCTGGGGCAACGGCACATGGAATGTCAACTTGGCAGCAAAGAATATCTTTAACAAAGGATGGCGTTCGACCACCTGGGAAAAGGCATCTCCATTGTATTCCGAGCACCTGCTATCACACGGACCATGGTCTCACGCAAGCATAAATCTCTCGGTTACCTACACCATCGGTTATGGCAAGAAGATACAGCGCGGCAATGAAGTGCGCGGCGAAGGCAGCACCCAATCCGCAATAATCCAATAAACCCGCTCCGAGGATACTCAGAAAAGGTCGCTTAATTTGCGACCTTTTCGTTTTCAATTAAAATCCGAATCCCTGAATAAATCGTCGGCGGTGATGATTTTCTGTAACTCGTCGGAAAACTCGTTACGCCTTATGCCGTTAGCGCTGATAAGAACATTGTGGGTGGTTTTTCTCGTACCTGTCTCCTTTCGGAAAATTTCCTCTTTGAGCATTATATCATTGATGTCGGAAGAATTCATCTCCAACGGATTGGAGGTGTATTTCATCTCGCACAAACTTATCACATCATCGGCCCTATCAATAACAAGGTCGATTTGCGCTCCCGGTTTACTATTTGATGAACGCCACGAGTATAGTCCCGAGACAATTCCGGAAATACCCAACGAATACTTAATTTGCTCGGCATGGAGCAAACACACTCTTTCAAAACTCAATCCGCACCATGTGTTATACACCGGCTTATTGATGCTGTGAGACCAAAACTGAGGGTCTTTGCGAGTGTTCTCGCTCATAAACTCATAATAAAAAATCGTAAATGGGTCGATAAGCTGATATAGGCAATCTTTCTTGTTGTTTCCCAAGATATTATAACTCCGAATGAAGCCGCAATTTTCCAAATCCTTAAGAAGTTGGCTGAAACTGCCGTTATCGACAAATTTTCCGAGTTTTATCAATTCGTTTCTGTTGAGTCCCGACCTCTTTTCCGACAAAAGACGAACAACCTTTATATATCCCTCCGGACTTTTGAACAGTGAAGCATATAGGGCATCAAACTCGCCATAAAACTCTCCATTCGGATTAAAAAAGTTCAAATCGATGTTTTGCGCCAAGCTTAATCCTTTCTGCATCGCTTTCCAATAAAAAGGGACACCACCCATCACCATATACCCCTCTATCAATTGCTTACGCGACATATTCACGTTGCGGCTTTTCATATATTGCTCACATTCCAGCAAGTTAAACGGTCGCAAGGCAATTTTATAATCGATACGGTTATGCAGCCCTCCTTTGTTTTTCACCATTTTGTTGATAATCCAAGATGTTGCACTGCCACAAATTATCAAACACACATCTTTTCTTGCACTTGCCCAAGAGTTCCAGAAGTGTTCCAGAGCAGGAATTAAGCCGGAAGCGTGGGTGTCCATCCATGGCAATTCATCTATAAAGACTACTTTCTTTTTGTCCGGCGATTGATTTATCACCTCTTTAAGCAGATTAAACGCATCCATCCAATTCGACGGCGCTTTGGCGATTTTAAGTCCGGCTTCCCTCAGCGAATCCTTCCATGCAGCCAACTGCTTGGCTCTTGTTGAGTTGGCAAGCCCACTATGCTGAAAAGTGAAATTATAATTAAATGTTTCACGGATTAGAAACGTCTTACCCACACGACGTCTGCCATAGACAGCCACAAATTCGGAATATTCCGAGTTATAAGCATCTAAAAGCCTCTGCTGTTCGTATTTTCTTCCTATCAACATAGTATTTACGTTTATTTGTTCAACGGCAAAGATATAAAAAATACCCGAGATGCGAGCGGAATCTGTGTTTTTTTTGCACATTCCGCTGCAAACTCGGGGATTTCTCGTATTTC
>JBJEKB010000332.1:0-1647 GCA_051878395.1 Muribaculaceae bacterium | reverse complement strand
GAAACATCTTCTGACGGTTAAACACAAGTTTCCCGTAATATTCATCGGGACGTTCCTTGGGCATAACCACCTCCAATGCCTTTCTGTCGTAAGCCTTTTCAATCACATTAAACCTTAATTGCGACATAACATAAAATAATTAGGAGTTTTTACTATATAATCAAATGAAATAAATTCCGTCAAACACGCTTACACCATGTCCGGATAGATACACATGATTGTTGGTTGATTCCCAATCGACATGTAAATCGCCACCTTTGAGGTGTACAAGCACTTTTCTTGATGTCTTACCGGTTATAACTCCGGCAACAACCGATGCACACGCTCCTGTGCCACAGGCGAGAGTCTCGCCCGAGCCGCGTTCCCACACTCTCATTTCTATTTCGGAAGGAGAAATGATTTTTACAAATTCTACATTCACTTTGTCGGGGAACAATGGCGAGTTTTCTATCTCGGCACCAATTCCGTGGGCATCTATTGCGTCAACATCGTTGCAAAAGATTACGGTGTGGGGATTTCCCATAGAAATGGATGTGAGAGGAAACACGCCTCGACTTGTTTCAACGGGACACATGAGCATCTCGGGGCTATCGCACAAAACCGGAATCGATTTGCTATCAAGTATCGGCTCACCCATATCCACTCTTACTGCGCTCACTTCGTTGTTTTCGATAGTAAGAGATAATACCTTGATACCCGACTTGGTTTCAAGGAGAATCACGTTCTTATTGGTGAGTTTTTGGTCGAAGATAAACTTTCCGAGACATATCGAAGCATTACCACACATAGCGCCCTCCGAGCCATCGCTGTTGAACATTCGCATTGCGAAGTCGGCGACTTTAGAGGGAGTCAACAGCACCAATCCATCGCTGCCCACCCCTTTGTGTCGGTCGCTAATGGCTATGCTCAAAGCCGATGCATTATCGACTTCGGCTTCGGTGGCGTTGACAAACACATAATCGTTGCCTGCGCTGTGCATTTTGGTGAATTTTATGCTGTTCATATATCAAAAATTCAGTTTATCATTACTAATCGATGCAAAGGTATATAATAATTTGCAATCTGCAAACAATTTGTTATATTTTTCAATAAAAAATCCGCAAATTGATATTAATTTACGGATTTTGCTTGCAATTCTATATAAATAACTTGTGAAAAAGCGCCAGATAGTATGTGCATCGGTCGAAATGCATTCATTCTCGATGCCTGCACAAGACAATGGGAGAAAGAATTTACATAATCGATAAAAATTCACATAAACGCTTGCTTTCATCGACAGAAAGAAATGAAGTGGAGATGCGTATTTCGGGTTGCGGGGTGTGTTATCAATTATGCTTGATAACAAAAAGGAAAAAAGCGAGAAAATGGTCAATATTCTATACTTGATTTTTGACATTAATTTCTTTTGCTTAATTATTTTGCGAAGTTATCACTAAAAATTCAAACTACAAAATTTGAAGGTGGAAAAATTAAAATGCCGATCACGAAGATCGGCATTTTAGTGTCCGAGATGAGATTTGAACTCACACGATCGTAATGATCACTACCCCCTCAAAGTAGCGTGTCTACCAATTTCACCACCCGGACAAGTTGGAGCGAAAAACGGGACTCGAACCCGCGACCCCGACCTTGGCAAGGTCGTGCTCT
>JBJEKB010000331.1:0-1654 GCA_051878395.1 Muribaculaceae bacterium | reverse complement strand
GACAGAATGATAGAGGCTGTTGCCGTAACTATTATCAATAATGCAATCAAGGCGGATGATAATCCTTTAGACTATAATACTCGTGCCGAGATTATGCTCTCCGGAACATTTGCGCACAACAACTTGCTCGATTGTGGTAGAATCGGAGATTGGGGAAGCCATAATATTGAGCATGAGTTGAGTGGTAGTTATGATATTGCGCATGGCGCAGGCTTGTCTATCATTTTCCCCGCATGGATTAAATATGTGTGGCGCGAGATGCCGCAGCGTTTTGCCCGTTTTGCCGAAAAGGTGTGGGGTGTTGAATATTACCCCGGGCAAGAGGAGCATGCAGTGAATATTATGATTGAAAGACTGAAATCTTGGTATAGGCAATTAGGATTGCCGGTAACGCTTACCGAAGTCGGTATCGATGATTCCAAATTTGAGGAAATGGCTCATAGGGCTCTTGTTGGCAGAGAGAAGGGATTTGGAAACATGAAGCGTTTGACCGAGGGTGATATTATAGAACTATTCAAAATAGCATTAAAATAAAATGATAGACCGCCAAACCGTTCAACAGATTCTCGATGCCGTTGACATTGTAGATGTTGTCTCCGATTTTGTAACGCTCAAAAGGCGCGGAGCCAACTATGTGGGATTGTGTCCTTTCCACAACGAGAAGACTCCATCGTTTAGTGTGTCGAGGTCGAAAGGCATCTGCAAGTGCTTCAGTTGCTCAAAGGGTGGCAGCGCTGTCAATTTTATTATGGAGCATGAGCAGATATCATATTATGAGGCATTAAAGTATCTCGCAAAAAAATACCACATTGAGATAAAGGAGCGGGAACTCACCCCCGAGGAGGTGGCTGCGCAATCCAAGCGCGAGAATATGCTTAATGTAAATGAGGCTGCACTTGCTGTGTTTGAACACAATTTGCACGACACCCCCGAGGGGCAAGATGTGGGGCTCTCCTACTTCCTTGAGCGTGGGATGAATGAAGCGTCGATAAAGAAATTCCGTTTGGGTTATTCTATCGATTCAAAAGATGCCCTTTTCAAGGCGTTGACCGGTAAAGGCTTTGACAAACAATATATTTTTGAAACCGGTTTGTGCTCCCCAAGTCAATATGGCTCGGGAGGATTTGACCGTTTCAAGGGGCGTGTAATGTTCCCTGTGTTTAATCTCGCCGGGAAAGTTATTGCTTTTGGCGGGCGTACACTCAAAAATGACCCGGCGAAATATGTCAACTCTCCGGAATCTGAGATTTACAAGAAAAGCCGTGAATTGTATGGAATGTTTCAAGCCAAGCATGCAATAGCGAAATTGGATAAATGTTTCCTTGTCGAGGGGTACATGGATGTGATTTCGATGGTGCAAAGTGGCATTGAGAATGTTGTAGCCTCCTCCGGAACCTCGCTCACCGAGGGACAGATAAGGATGATTCACCGCTTTACCAACAATGTTACGGTGCTTTACGATGGCGATAGCGCCGGAATCAAGGCTGCTATTCGAGGTATTGATATGCTGCTTGCCGAAGGACTTAATATAAAGATTCTTCTCCTTCCCGACGGACATGACCCCGACAGTTTCGCAAAGTCGCACAGTTCATCGGAATTTCAGAAATATATCGAGGAAAACGAGACCGATTTCATCAAATTTAAGACTCGAATT
>JBJEKB010000330.1:0-30794 GCA_051878395.1 Muribaculaceae bacterium | reverse complement strand
ATTCTATAACTTAATAAATTTATAATTATTATGCTTAAACATTTAAGATTCTTGTTTCTATTTGTAATTTCTTTTAGTCTTTCTTCCGCTCTGACATCTTGCGGCGGCGATGATAACGACGAGAACCCCGATGACCCTGCTCAATATGAGATTGTGGGCAAGTGGCAAAGAATAACTACAACAGGTACTCTTGTTATTGAGTTTGATGAAAGCGGATACTTATATTGGGAGCGAATAGGTGTAGGGAATGGCACCGGGTCATGGACTTACAACGGCAAGGATAAAATATGGACTGTGCAAGTCTCGGTTATAGACATATATCCCGGGCAATACAAAATAATTGGAGATAAATTGATAGACCCGGATAATAATGTTTTCACTCGAGTTAGCGATAGTTCTTCAAGCCCACTTGCCGGGACCAGTTGGCAAGGTACCGACAAAGGCGAGGAGCAATGCTCAAATTTGCAAATCACCTTCAATTACAATGGTACTTACACCGAAATTTGGAATGGTATTACCAATACATTTAGCTACTCCGTTACAGATAATATTATCACTCTTGATGGGAATTTATCAGATTCTCAATTGAATTGTTGTCTTGGGAGAACACTTTACTATTCACTGAACTCTTCAAAGACCGAACTGACAATAAAGGACAGTATGGGCTGGAGAATGATTTTCACCAAGAAATAACAATCGCTATAAGACTTTAGCTTTGAGGGCGGGGGACCGGGGTGGTTCCCCGCTTTAGGGGTTGTAGAGGTCGTGGTTGAAGAAGTTGAGGATGTCCATGGCGGCGGCGTAGGCTTGGGCGGCGGGGCCGTCGGGGGCGATGTTCTTGGCTCGCGCGTAATCGCTCACGGCAAGGCGGGTGTGCCCCATTTTCATGTGTATGTTGCCACGCCAAAAGAGGAGCGTGGCATCGCCGGGATGCTCCACCAAAGCCTGTTCGGCGGCTGCGAGTGCTTCGTCGATGCGGTCAAGGGCAAGCATGGCTTTGATTTGTTCTATGTATTTCTCCATTTCCATCTGTTTTGCAGCGCAAAGATACCACCTTTCGCCCATTCTTGCAAGTAAGGGCGGGGCGCTAAAAAAGGAAAATGCCCGGCACCGCGTGGTGCAAGACATTTATGGGTGCCCGGGACCGGACTCGAACCGACAAGGACGTGAATCCAATAGAACCTGAAACTATCGCGTCTACCAATTTCGCCACCCGGGCTTTACGCTCGGCAAAGGTAGTCAAAATTTTTTGTAACGGAGCCGTTTTTCATCACAAAATTCGCCAAAGTGCGATTTTTTCACAGTTTTCGGGGGTGTAATGTGTTAAAATTTGGCTAAATAGCGCTATTTGGCGCGTTATGCACGCCGAGGGTGGCGGCGGATGGTAATTTTGCACTAAAAAAAGCTATGGAAATATCTCAAAATCTCGTTCAAAGTATGGTGGGTGTGCCGGTGCTGATGTTTTTGGAGTATCTTCTGGTGCTTATTGCGGTGCTCGCCGACCTTGTGAGTGGTGTGAGGAAGGCGCGAAAGATGGGGATGGCGCGGCGGAGCAAGGCGTTTCGGCGGACGGTTGACAAACTTGCGCGCTACTATAATGCGCTGTTTGCGCTCTCGATTGTCGATGCCATGCAACTCATCGCCATCGCCTATCTGCGCGCTGTCGAGAGCCTCGATTCGCTTCCGCTGTTTCCGCTTTTCACGCTTCTCGGTGCGATTGGAATCGCGCTTATCGAGCTGAAAAGCATTTTCGAGAAGGCGGAGGTGAAGGAGCAGCAGCAATACCGCGATGCTGCCGAGGCTATCATCAAGCTGCTGCGCGACCACGATGTGATAACCAATCTTATTAACCTAAAATCAAACTGCAATGAAAAATGAATCTTTCTTCTCGATTGAAGAGCTATCGGCGTCGGCAACGGCTAAACGCCTCGGGATTGACAACACCCCGAGCGCCGAGGCTGTGAAGAATATGCGGCGGCTCATCTCCCGGGTGCTCGACCCGGCACGCCGTGCCATGGGAGTGCCTATCACGGTGAACAGCGGATTCCGCTCGCCGGCTCTCAACGCCGCTGTGGGCGGCGCCACTCGTTCCTATCACCTGTCGGGGCGCGCCGCCGACCTCAACGCCGGCTCGCGAAAATTGAACCTCCGGCTTCTCGAAATTCTCAAGAAACTGCCCCATGTGGAACTCATAAACGAGCAAAATGCCACATGGATTCATGTCGCTCTCTGAAAATGGGGCGTGCCACAGTGTCAAGGCACGCCCCATCGGGTTTTAATCATATTGTCTAAACTATCAGTGTTGCTACTTATTGAAAGAGAATCTTAAGCCTATTTTCATGTCGAAATTGAATGGACGGTCTTTATAAATTGTGGAAACTTCGCTGCCATTGTCGAAATAATAGCTCACCCCCGGCTCGGCATAGATGCCAAAGCGGTCGGTGATGTTGAATTGCAATCCGGCGGCAGCGGCAACCGAGAATTGCAACTTGTCGATGCTCACATCCTCATCTTCTGATGATTGGATGAAGCGTGAAACATAATAGTTGGTGTGCGATTTGCCGGCGATGCATTTCTCCACCGCTCCGCCGCCACTCACATACACCTCGAATCGGCGATTGCGCCACACATCAAAAGAGGCAGTGAGCGGCACGCCGATAAACTGCAATTTTTGCGAGATGTCATAGCAGTTTTCCTCTGTTCCGGCAACGAGATGCGACGACAGATAGGTGTAAAACAATCCGCTCTCTATCGACCATCGGTCGCTGAGGCGATAGCGCACATTCACTCCCGCACGCAGCGGCAGATTGTGGTCTTTCTTGGTAATTGGCTCTGAATTTCGGTTGAGATACAAGACATTAGCGAGCGCGACATTCATCGATTGGAGGGAGATGCCCTTTGTGGGGAGAGAGTTGCCGCTAATCAATTCGTAGTATCCGCCATGCTCGCTTTGCGTGCCGGTCATGTTGGCACCATAGAGGCTTGCGCTCAGTCGCGATTGCGAAACGGTGGCTTTGCGCAACGGCATCACCTGCTGCGCAACCGTAGCGGTGCCGGTGGTGCCATCGAGGAGCGACAGCCGGGGAGTTTCCTCCGCCTCCTCCATCGGAGCGGCAATGGCAGAGGTGTCGGCAACGAGCGAATCGACTTTCGCAACCGGGGCAGCCGGCTCAATCATCGCGATGGCTTCCGCCTTTTTCGGCACGACTATTTTCGCTGCCGGGGCAGTTTCCGCCCTATCCTCGGAGGCTGCGGGAGCGGAAGGCTCAGAAGTGGTGGTTTCAGCCACTATCGGCACAGTGGGGGTCGAAATGTCAACATCCTCCCCTATCAGATACAAAACACCGGCAGCAAGAAGCACACAGGCGGCAACGGCACCGCCCACGCGCATCCACAAGACGCGACGGCGGCGTGCTGCCATCTGTTTTTCGATTCCTTCCCACAAACCCTCGGGAGCCGGAGACTCATACGACTCCAGCTTGCTGCGCAGGTTATTTAGAAATTGGTCGTTATTCATTTTGCTGTGATGTTTTATATTGTCTAATCTTGTTTACAAGCAGCCTCCGCGCTCGGGACAACTGCGATGCCGAACTGCTTTCTCTGATTCCCAGCATCGATGCAATCTCTTTGTGGCTTTTCCGTTCAAACACCGCCAAGTTGAGCACCGTGCGGCATCCGGCAGGGAGCGACTGTATCATCTCAAGCACAACGCCGGGCGAGATGTCGTCGAGCTGTGGAGGAGGGTCATCATCGTCAATCACCGGGATGTCGGAGAGGATGTCGAGCGACTCAAACGACTCGTAGTCGCGCACAAAAGTGATGGCTCTATTCACCACAATCCTCGACATCCACGCAAATAGCGAGCCTTCGCCCAGATATTCAAAACTGTCGATGCTGCCGAATATCTTCACGAAGCATTCTTGCAAGAGGTCCTTGACATCTTCGGCATTGACCACATAACGAGAGCATAGCGAGGTGAGTCCGCCGATATATCTATCGTAGGTTTCCTTCATGGCGCGGCTGTCGCCCTTGCGTAGCCGCTTCACCAGTTCCTTCTCGCCGCTCCCGTTAGTGCCCAATTCCAAATCAGTTTATAGGACGGAGCGAGTTGGCAGCGCCATCCAAGAACAAGTCGGTATTGCCCGATGCTTTGCGAGTGCAATAGTCAAATTCGATGGTATTCTTCACGCCCGAGCCGTAATAGATGCGCAACTTCATCTTCACGGTCTTCCCCTCGGTGTCGGGGAGGTCTTTGAGGTTGAAAGCCACCAAAGCGTCGCCATAGAAGTTGCCAAACGCATCGCCATTGGCATTGTGGCGCAATTCCACCTCGTAGGGGTCGTCGGGGTTTACACCGGTGAGCAGGTTGATATAGTGAGTGACACCCGCACTGAAAGTGGTGCGGAAACGGAGCGTGAGATAGCCATCCTCGGCGACATTCACCCAGTCGCGCACTACATTCACCAAATCGTTGCCATACACCTCATCGTTTCGCTCTCCAAGCGAAGGCACGGTGTTCTTGGTGCGGATGCTATCCATGGCGTTTACGCGCACGGTTTTGGTATAGCCGGGCATTGGAGTAACATCGAGAATCGTGGCGTTAACAAGAGCGCGCACTTCCTTGTCGCCATAGGGCGACTTTGTGATATTATCGGGCACCCATGTGGTGTTGTCATCCACTTGAAGGAAGAAAGTATTGTCGGGAGCGACCTTGCAGGTTACCAGCGCATTTGGATAGTAGTAACCGCCATTGTCGCTTTCCCAAATATCATCGTCGTCGTCACACGACACAAAACCCGCCGACATTGCAGCGAGAACAATCATAGAGAATAATAGTTTAAATGCTTTCATAATGTTAGTAAATTTTAGTCTGTTCACCTATATAAACTCGAAAAAGCGGAAACCTTGCAAAGCTACACCGATAAAAAATGTTAAAACACCCGATTTTGTTAATAACATCCGCTTTCCGGGATTATTACATTTTGAAAAAATTCACTCTTGCCATGATGCCCCACATTAAATAAATGCTTAACTTTGTGATGAAAATGAACAACACGCAATGGATTTCACGCCGGTAGCAAGATTGTTTTTCAAGAACAGGATAGCCGCAGCACACGATTTTGCGACCTGTGGCGATGAGGTGCAACTCCGCCAGTTGCGCAGCCTTCTTAATGCCGCTCGCCACACCGCCTATGGCAAGCTCTACGGCTTTGCCGACATCGACAGCTACGCCAAGTGGAGCGAGCGCGTGCCTGTGGTATCCTACGAGGAACTGAAGCCCTACATAATGAAGGCACTTGCCGGCGAGCGCGACCAGTTGTGGCGTGGAACCACCACCCATTTTGCGCAATCCTCGGGCACAAGCGACGGACGCAGCAAATTTATCCCCATCACCGCCGACTCATTTGCCCATTGCCACTATCGCGGCGCTTCCGATGTCGTGGCTCACTACCTCAACATCAATCCACACAGCCGCTTGTTCTCGGGAAAGGCATTTATCCTCGGCGGCTCATTTGCCTCGACAATCACGGTGCCCAAAGGGGTGCATGTGGGGGACCTCAGCGCAAATCTCATCCAAAATATCAACCCGGTAGCGAATCTGTTCCGCGTGCCGTCAAAGCAAGTGGCACTTATGGAAGATTGGGAGAAGAAACTACCGGCATTGGTGCGGCAGAGCATCGGCGAGAACATCACCAACCTCTCGGGAGTGCCCTCGTGGTTCCTGTCGGTGCTGAAAAAGGTGCTTGAAACCACCGGAGCAAAGTGCATCCACGAAGTGTGGAGCAATCTGGAGGTGTTTTTCCATGGCGGCATAAATTTTGAGCCTTACCGCGAGATTTACAATTCGATTTGCGACACATCCAAGATGCATTTCATCAACACTTACAACGCATCCGAAGGATTTTTCGCCACACAGACATCGTGGGACACGACAGCGATGATGCTGCTCCTTGATATCGGTGTGTTCTTCGAGTTCCGCACCCTCGACGGCTCCAAAGTGCTCCCCATTTGGGAGGTGCAGCAGGGGGAGACATACGCGCTGATAATCACCGCCAATAACGGACTTTGGCGCTACGAGATAGGCGACACGGTTACTATCGAATCGCTCGCGCCGGTGAAAATCTCGATTGCCGGGCGCACAAAGCACTTCATCAACGCTTTTGGAGAGGAATTGATGGTGCACAATGCCGACGCGGCAATCACAGCCACGGTGAAAGCCACCGGAATGGGTGTTCTCAACTACACCGCCGCCCCGGTGTATGCCTCGCGCGAAGAGAAAGGGCGACACCAGTGGCTCGTGGAATTCGACGGCGACCCCGACGCGGAAGCGGTGCGGCATTTCGCCATGCTGCTGGATGAAACCCTGCGCAAAGAGAATTCCGACTACGACGCCAAGCGCACCGACGACCTGTTCATCACTCGCCTCGAAATCGTGAAAGCGTCCCATGGGGTGTTTGACGCCTGGCTCAAATCCACCGGCAAACTCGGCGGGCAGCGCAAAATACCACGGCTCTCCAACGACCGCAAAATAATCGACACAATACTAAAACTAAATAATCAAGCATTATGAAACTAAAATTTTTCTCTCTGTTGATTGCTTTGGCTACATTCTGCACCTCATGGGCAGGAACTCCAAAGTATATATTCTATTTCATCGGCGATGGAATGGGTATGGGACACATTATGAGCACCGAAACCTACAACCGAACCGTGCTCGGCAACACCGACCCCATCCTCATGATGCAATTCCCGGTGGCGTCTCTCGCCATGACCTACAGCTACAGCAGCCCCGTTACCGACTCGGCTGCAGCGGGAACAGCCCTCTCTACAGGGCATAAGACAAGAAACTATATGCTCGGGATGGACCACGACACAATCCCGGTGTATAGCATTGCCAAATCGTTCAAAGAAAACGGCTATGGTGTTGCAATAACCACCACCGTCGCTCCCGATGACGCAACTCCAGGCGCTTTCTACACCCATGTGCCCAATCGCGCTATGTACTACGAGATAGGGATGGACATGGCTCGTAGCGGATACGACTTCTTCGCCGGTAGCCACTTGCGCGGACTTAAAGACAAGGAGGGAAAAGAAACCGACCTGCTCCCCACCCTCACCAAAAACGGCTATCAAGTGGCTTACGGTGTCGATGAAATCGACAAAGCCTCTAAGAAAGTGGTGCTCCTCGCTCCCAAGAAGAGTTTCAACGGCTACCAGTGTGGCTACACCATCGACAGCGTGCCCGGCGCACTCACATTGCCTCAAATCACCAAGGCTGCACTCGACCACCTCACAAAAGTGTCGCCCGACAAGTTCTTTATGATGGTGGAAGGTGGAAATATCGACTGGGCAGCCCATGCCAACGATGGCGGTGCTGTAGTAAAGGAGATACTCAACTTCAACCAGGCTATCAAGATTGCCTATGACTTCTACCTCGCACATCCCGACGAGACTCTCATCGTTGTTACCGCCGACCACGACACCGGCGGCATGACTATCGGTGTGAGCAACGGTCCCAAGATTGTCAATTTCAAGAATATCGACTTCCAACACATCTCTAAAGATGTATTTGCCGAACAATGCGCCGCACAGCTCAAGAGCAAGAGAATCTACCGCTGGGAAGATGCCAAGGAGGAACTCACATCGCTATTCGGCTTATACAAAGAGGTGGCTGTGAGCGAGGCTCAAGACAAGCGACTCCAAGAAGCGTTCGACCTCGAATATGTGCAGCGAGCAAGCCAAGAGAACAAGACACTCTACGCTACATTCACAGGATTTGCCGAGACAGTGTTCGATGTGTTGCAGCACATCAGCGGATTTGGCTGGACCACCAACAACCACACCGGAAATCCGGTGCCGGTATTTGCAGTGGGAGCCGGAAGCGAGAAATTCTCGAAAATCTCCAACAATATCGAAATCCCGCACCACATAGCCGATGCCGCCAATGTGGAATTTGACAAGTAACGACAATCGTTCTCCCCATAAAAGTGTGCCTCGCCCCCTGCGCCGGCACACTTTTTTATACAATACCAATAATCTACCACATTTGTGGTATTGCGAGAATGACGCATTGTGTATAATTTTGCAGTGTTGAAACATTAAACATTAGAAATATGGCAAGAATTTACAAAAATCTCACAGAATTAATCGGTAAAACCCCGCTTTTGGAGGTTGGTAACATAGCAAAATCGGAGTCGCTTAAGGCTCGTCTCTTGGTGAAACTCGAATACTTCAACCCCGGAGGAAGTGTCAAAGACCGTATTGCATTGGCAATGATTGAAGATGCCGAGAAAAAAGGAGCACTCGCTCCGGGCGGACTTATCATCGAGCCGACAAGCGGCAACACCGGTATCGGACTCGCATGGGTGTCGTCGGTGAAAGGCTATCGCCTAATCCTCACCATGCCGGAGACCATGAGTATCGAGCGACAAAATCTACTCAAGGCACTGGGTGCACAACTCGTTCTCACCCCCGGTAGCGAGGGTATGAAAGGCGCAATCCGTGTAGCAGAGGAATTGAAGGCGCAAAACCCCGGTTCGCTGATTCTGCAACAATTCGAGAATCCCGCCAACCCAGCCGCACACATTGCCACAACAGCCGAGGAGGTGTGGAACGACACCGACGGAAAGGTGGATATCTTTGTTGCCGGCGTGGGTACCGGTGGCACACTCAGTGGCACAGCCAAAGGCCTCAAGAAGCACAATCCCGCTGTAAAAGCGATTGCCGTAGAGCCAAAAGGCTCGTCGGTTCTCAATGGCGGCAAACCCGGACCGCACAAAATTCAAGGCATTGGAGCCGGATTTGCTCCTAAAAACTATGACGCATCGATTGTAGATGAAGTGGTTGATGTAGAGGACAACAACGCCATTGGAGCATCGCGCCTGCTTGCCCAAAAAGAGGGATTGCTTGTAGGCATTTCGGCAGGAGCCGCACTCTACGCCGCCCTCCAAGAGGCAAAGAAACCCGAGAACGAAGGGAAAACCATCGTGGCACTTCTCCCCGACACCGGTGAAAGATACCTCTCCACAGTGCTATATGCCTTCGAGGAATATCCGCTGTAATTTATGAGTACTGATATAGCCACTGATTTTATTATCGCTGATAACCAGAGCATTACCCGTGCAGGCATTCGTGTTTTTATCGAAAACCTGTATGGGAAATGCCCTATTTCCTATGTAGATAACAAAAAGCAACTCATCTCGGCACTCGAAAAGCAAAGCAGGCACACAGTGGTGATTATCGACTACACGCTGTTTGATTTTGAAAGCATCGACCGAATGATTCTCATCGGCAAGCGATTTCCCAATGTGTCGTGGCTTATGTTTTCAGCCGAACTGCAGGAACCGCTGCTGCGACTTGTAGGCTACGAGCAAAACATAGGCATCCTGTTCAAAGAGAGCAACGCCGAGGAGATAACAGCAGCGTTGCGCATCACTGTTGCCGGCGGAAGATTCATCTGCCACCAGGTTTCGGAACTGCTACTCACCCACTCAACCGAAGACGACGCCGCCTCACGGCTCACTCCCACCGAAATCGAGATTCTCCGACTCATAGCAAAAGGGAAATCGGCAAAAGAGATAGCGGTGGAGCGCATTTCGAGCGTCCACACAATCATAACCCACAAGAAAAATATATTCCGCAAGATAGGCGTTAATACAGCCTTTGAAGCCACACGCTATGCCATTCGCGCCGGAATTGCCGACACCGTTGACTACTACATTTGATGCGATGCCAGATAGCCTGTGATGAGCGCTGCGAGAGCATCGGTGCTCTCGGCTATCTGCGTGCGGTCCTCCAGATTGGAAGAGTCGAACTCGATTGTGGCCTTGCCGTAGAACTTTGCACGCGCGACAAGCGATGAGGCGATAAATTCGCGCAACTCATCATCGGTTTTCGATGCCACAAGCGGGCGTTTCGCCTTTGCCGAAGGGATGGTGAGGCGATTGAAGATAATCTCGGGAGTGGCATTGAGAAACACCGACACCCCATGCTCATTCATCACCTCCATATTGTCGAAATGGCAAGGCGTTCCGCCGCCACAAGCCACAATCGTGTCTTCGAAGTCGCACACCTCGAGGAGCATATTCCGCTCGATATTGCGGAACGCCTCCTCTCCGCGCTCGGCAAAAATCTGCTTCACACTGCGGCGAAAGCGGTTCTCGATGAAGATATCGAGGTCGATAAACTGCAACTTCATTTTTGCCGACAACGTGCGTCCGAGAGTGGTCTTTCCACTACCCATAAATCCGACGAGAAAAATTGGTCTCATAATGCGGTGTTGAATGTTTTCACAAAGATACACATTTTTCTCCACTCGGCAATTTCTCAACACGAAAACCCGGCGGGCATAGGAGAGCCTACACACGCCGGGAGGATATTGGCGGCTATCAATACCAGAATTTTGTGGGAAGGAGGAGTGAGCCGGTCGCGGCTGTGCCCGAGAGGTTTATCTTCAAAACGGTGTGGCATGGAGCGCATAGCCGGAGCTTTTCGGGATGCTCCGCAACGCCTTCTACTACATGGGTATTGAGGATGGCATCGATGGCACAAAGGCTATCCACGCCGTGAAGCTTTGCCACGGCATCGATGTGCGGTGAATCGATGTGCCACTGCACGATGCGCGGCGCCAGAGGCAGAGCAAAAGGATGGGAGGTATATTCTATCGGCAGGTCGTCGGCAGGCACCTCGTCAGCCGGGTCTGCCACGATGTTGTCGGCGGTTACAAGCAATCCCGAGGCATCGAAATGATGCGAGGCAATGGTGCGTCGATAAAAGCGACCGGAGCGGTTCCACACAGTGGCATTTCCGGCATGGTCGATACTCCACAATTCACCAAAATGCTCGACATAGGAGAGAGCATCAACATCGACATCGCGCGCCAACACCTTGATATTGCTCCCCGAAACGGCATATATGGTGTTGCCCGAAGCGAAATACACCCAGTCCATGCCGGCAGCCACGCAATCGCCGTCATACACCCCAAGACGCGCTATACACCGCGACTTAACCGAATTTTTCTCGGTATCGACGCTATACACGCCATCGGATGAGAAAGCATAGAGCGGAAAGCGACCGAAGATGTTGGCGGTTACCGGCTTTGTGGGGGCAATCACCGCGCAAATGTTGCCATCGCCAAACCTGCGACGCGATTCCACCGCAAACGGATTGCCAAGCGGCGAAGCGGTGAGCACATTTGAGCATCGAAAGCGCGGGAACGGCTCTTCGGGTTTGTCTTTGAGAATATCATCGTCTTCCTCCTCCACATCCACTTCGGTGAGGGTGATTTCATTGAGGTTGGCATCGACATAATAGGAATAGCCGAAGCGCGACTGCTTGAGCGGGAACGACACATAATAGGTTTTATTGCCGATATCGGCTGAAAACGCAATCTTATATGCGCCCGGGACATGCACCGCAATCATTGGCGAGAGAATAATGCTCGCCGGCTCGCTTTTCGACACCTCGTAGGCTACGCTTTCCCCTTCGTGGGTGCGACACCACACGAAAGTTTGCGAACAGGTCCAAGCCTTAGTGATAATCCCGGTCATGAAGTTGTGCAAAGGGTTGTTCATGACAAACGCCTTATCGCCGCCGCCAAGATAGAGGATGCCATCGAAAGAGGCTATCGCATCGGGATGACGCTCATAATAGCACTCCTCCATAATCGGCATAAACGCAGCCGCGTCGATAGTCTCGTCTTGAATGGTGTTGGAATCGATACACCACGCGGGGCACATGTTGGGCGTAACAGCATAGCGCCTCCACCCAATTGCTTCGATAGTGTTGTTGCGCAGCGCTTCCATATTCGTGATGGTACCGAGGAGACGCCACTTATCCGAATTGGCAAGCGCGTTGGCGAGACGCTCGCTGTCGAGATGCGGCAACGTGGCATTGAGGAAATAGTCTCGCGAAGGCGATGTAACGATGTCGCACCGGTATTTTGCATCCCCCTTGAGAAACGGCGACGGCATTTCGGCGATATACAATTCGATGCAATCGATGAGCGAATCCCACTCGCTTCGCCCATTCCACATCACCGACACGGCAAGAGAATATGACTCAATTTCCACCGTAGCCTCATCGGTTCCGGAAAACACACTCGAGGAAGTGCTCACATGAAACTCGGTGGAGCCTATCCCCTGCACTCCGCGCCCCACAATCACCGGAGTGCTGCACCAAAGATACGAGCCATCAATCATCTTCACCGCATAACGCAAGGCTACAGGCTGCACAAACTGCCCCAATGTGCGGCGCTCCTCAAACATCGCAGAATATGTCTCGCGAAGCCTCCCCGTGATAGCGCTCACGTCGTTGCTATCGAGCGGCACAGCCCACTTTGTGTATCCGTTGCGGAAAGAATATGGCGCTATCAAACGCGATGTGCGGGTCAATTCCACCGCCGAAAAGCCCAGGTGTGGCACGCCATTCAATCGATGCAGGATAGAATATTTTGTGCCACCCTCGTAATGAAGATACACCATATTCTTGGTAGTGTTCACCACCACAAAATCGCCCACACTCACCGCTTTCACCGGAGAATACATAATGCTCCCTATCGGGATATTGCACACCTGCAACTTTCCATTCTCGATATAGGCATAGAGCGACACATTTCCGCTATTATAGACAAGGAAATTGAGCCTATCGCCGCGACGGTCGGCGATGAGAAGAGAGTAACCCGATGGAAGCGACAACAATTCGCGCGGCATCCCCACAGCCACAAGCGCATTGCTGGTTTCGCGCATATTCACCACATCGCCGGCAACGCCTTTTGTGCCGGCTCTTACATTCACGCGCGCCTCGGCGCACGATGGAGCAATAGAATTAGTTTTTAGATTCATAGTAATAATAGATTAATTTGTTAGACATAGATTAATTATTCGATGGTGCAAAGATAACACCCCACCCCATGTTAAAAATGTCAAATTTCCCATTTCCGGCGCAATCTCCCCAAAAAAATCCCATTTTGGACCATTTTTATCATTTATCCCTCGATTTTTAAAAAGTGTACGCGCGCGTACACAATTCGACGTGGACGCACTATTGCCGACTCATTTTCCATAAGATTTTCCACAAACTGCTTGCAGCGCGCAAAATTAACCCGTTTGTTATAGCTATGTGGCAATAAAGTGATATCTTTGTGGAAAATTTAGGTATATGGCTGTTAAGAAGATTGTATTAGTGATGACGCTTGTGGCAATGTGGACCTCTGCCGCAGCACAACTCAAGATTAAACTTGCCGATGTGGATACTATCTACCATCCGTCGATTTCGGGAACGGTTAGAGGAAAATTTGAATATCAAACCGAAGAGGGAGAATCGCGCTTCATGGTGCGCAACGCACGCCTTGCGGTGTCGGGCAATGTGGTGAAAATGGTGTCGTACAAGGCAGAAATCGATTTGTGCGACGAAGGTTCGATTAAGATGCTTGATGCCTATGTGAGGGTGTCTCCGCTCAAAAACGGACGATTCACCATCGGACAGTTCCGCGTGCCCTTTACCATCGATGCTCACCGCTCGCCCCACACACAATATTTCGCCAACCGCTCGTTTATCGCCAAGCAGGCGGGCAACATCCGCGATGTGGGTGCCGCAATAGGCTACACCTTCCCGCTTGCAATGCCCATCACCATCGAGGCGGGTATTTTCAACGGCTCGGGACTTACCGGACAAAAAGACTATTGGACCAATCGTGTAAACTACTCGGCAAAACTCCAATTCAAGCCTCTGAGCGACATAGCTATAGTGCTGAGCACGCAGTCGATATCGCCCAACAAGAAGCCGGTGTATATGCACGACGCCGGAGTGTCGCTCACCCCGGGCAGGTTGCTGCTTGAGGCTGAATACCTCTATAAACACTACAAGAACAACGCATTCAAGGATGCCCACGCCGTTAACGCGATGGTGGGATATTTCATTCCGGTGAACAAGACGGTGAGAACAATATCGCTGGTCGGCCGCTATGACATGCTCACCGACCACAGCAACGGCACTCTCGACGAGAATGGCAACATGACACTCACCGACTCGAAGCGCCACCGCGCCACCGCCGGAGTAACCTTGAGCCTCGGCTCAAAGTTTCAAAGCGACATACGGGTGAATTTCGAGAAATACTTCTATCCCGACAACGCCTCGGTGAAGCCGTCGGAAAAAGACAAACTTGTGGTGGAATTTATGGTGCATTTCTAATGCCTTGCGGCACAGCGCGGCATCGGCTAATTGTTGAATCCGAAAGCGAAATTATCAACCCAGAGAGTCATCCCGGGAGTGCCCACATAGGCAGTTCCACAGCCCGATGACGCCATCACCAGCACATGAGTGGGGGTCTCGTCGGCTTTTGCCCAGCCTTCTTCAACCACAGGCACCATCTTGCCGCGGCTGTTCTTGGCATAATATGAATTTTCTTTCGAGATAAGCCCCATGAAACTGCGATAGAACGGCTGTCCGGTGATGTCGCCATAGTGGATAGGGAGCCTGTGCCCGTTGACCCACGAAGCCACGGTCTTGCCATAACGCTCGCGTCCGGTGCCCACACGCAAGGCGTGGATATTTCCATCGGCATCCTCCCAACGCTTCTGCAACAACACATACACCTCGGCATAATCTTGTCCCGCAAGGTCTTTCTGCTTGCCGAAACCGCTTGAATAGATGCGGTTGCCGGCGGGAACGGTTACCTTGTAGTCAAACTGGAGGAAGTCGGGGCGCTTGGTATAAGCGAGACCCATTTCCATCTTGCCGTAGGGGTTACTGGTGCTCTTTATCGGCTCATAGATGCGTCCGAGGAAAATACTGCCGCTCACAAGCACCTTGAGGTTGATGATGCCTATAGCCTTTACCTTCTCTATCACCGTGCACATTTTCGCGCAATAATCGCTGCCGGAGCGTTGCTCGCGATACACGGCGTTGCTGGTCTTGGTCACGCCGCTCACTTTTGCCATGACATTGGAAGTAGCCCACGGCGAGCCACCCTTGTTAACATAGGGTATATCTCCTTCTATAACCTCATCGGGTCCTATTTCGTAGAGAGTCATTGTCTTGCCACCGATAATCGACGACTCCTTGATGTGTCGCTCAATCCAGTGGTTCATATCTCCGTAGTGAATTTTCTCAAGTCGTTGCGCCGAGCCAAACAACGATACTGCAGCAACAAAAAGAATGATAATTGATATTTTTTTCATCATTTTCTCTAAACTTAGTTTCGGGATGCAAAATTAACTGAAATATAGGTAAAAAAGAAACATCCGAGGTACTAAAACTGCTCAAAGAGTGGGCATAATTGTCCGATTTTGCCAATTTTTATGCCAAACGCTTTTAAAACGAGGGGGGATGCCGGTGGCATCCCCCTCTCACGCCTCGATGGCGAGGGTGTATGGTGTGGTGAGCATTAAGCCTTGGCTTGCTCTTTCATCCATGTGTCTTTGAGCGCGATGGTGCGGTTGAACACCGGGTGCTCGGGTGTGCTGTCGTAATCGACAGAGAAGTAGCCGATGCGTTGGAACTGGAATTTGTCAAACACCTTTCCTTCGCGTGCATCAACAGCCATTTGCGCAAGGAACGGCTCGATTTTCACATGTTTCACCACCTTGAGCGAGTCGGGGTTGAGAAGTTCGCGGAAGTCGCGGTCTTTCTCCTCCGATGGATTTTCCACAGCGAAAAGGCGGTCGTAGATGCGCACCTCGGCATCTTTGCAATAGGGAACAGAAACCCAGTGGAGGGTGCCTTTCACCTTGCGCATGCTTCCCGGGGTGCCGCTCAATGTGTCGGGGTCGTATTCACAATAGATTTCCTCGATGTTGCCGGCAGCGTCTTTCTTCACTCCTGTGGCTTTTACGATATACGCACCCTTGAGGCGCACTTCTTTGCCGATTGAGAGGCGGAAGAATTTCTTGGGAGCCTCTTCCATGAAGTCCTCGCGCTCAATGTAGATTTCGCGGGTGAATGGCATGTCGTGAGTGCCCGAACCTTCCTCCTCGAGGTTGTTTTCCATCTTCACCATCTCCACTTTGTCTTCGGGATAGTTGGTGATGACAACTTTCACGGGGTTGATAACAGCCGACACGCGTGTGGCGCGCTTGTTGAGGTCTTCGCGGATGCTGTGTTCCAAGAGCGAGATGTCGTTAAGCGCCTCATATCTTGTGTAGCCGATGCGCTCGATGAAGTTTTTAATCGACTCGGGGGTGAATCCGCGACGGCGCAAGCCACAGATGGTGGGCATACGGGGGTCGTCCCAGCCGCTCACGAGACCTTCCTTCACGAGTTGCAGAAGTTTGCGCTTGCTCATCACAGTGTAGGTGAGGTTCAAGCGATTGAATTCCAACTGGCGCGGGCAATAGCTCTCGTCGGCGAGTTCTTTCACAAAATATTCGTAGAGCGGACGGTGGGGCACAAATTCTAGTGTGCAAATCGAGTGGGTAACCCCCTCGAAGTAGTCCGACTGTCCGTGGGCAAAGTCATACATTGGATACACATTCCACTTGTTGCCTGTGCGGTGGTGGGGATGCTTGATAATGCGATACATGATAGGGTCGCGGAAGTGCATGTTCGATGATGCCATGTCAATCTTGGCACGCAACACATAGCGTACTTCCTCAAATTCGCCCTTGTTCATCCTCTCAAACAGGTCGAGGCTCTCCTCAACCGGGCGGTTGCGGAACGGGCTTGGAGTGCCGGGAGTGGTGGGTGTACCTTTGAGCTCGGCGATTTGCTCGGCAGTGAGCTCATCGACATAAGCCTTATCCTCCTTGATAAGACGGATAGCCAAGTCGTAAAGCTGCGGAAAATAATCGGAAGCATAGTATTCGCGGTCTTCCCAGTCGAAACCGAGCCACTTGATATCCTCTTTGATAGAATCGACATATTCCACATCCTCTTTCACAGGGTTTGTGTCGTCGAAACGGAGGTTGCAAGTGCCGCCAAATTTTTCAGCCACACCGAAATCCATACAGATAGCCTTGGCGTGTCCGATGTGCAGATAGCCATTAGGCTCAGGTGGGAAACGAGTGTTAAGACGTCCGCCGTTTTTGCCTTTGGCAAGGTCGTCGGCAACAATTTCCTCGATAAAATTCAAACCTTTCTTTTTCTCAACAGTTACTTCGTTATTTTCCGCCATAATATAAAACATTTGTTTGAAAGTGCAAAGGTAACGCATTTTTGTGAAAAATCGACAGGGAAATGACTATTTTTCACCGGCGAGCCTCCGAAACACCACGAAAACACCATTTTACGCCACGATTGCACGAGAAAAATGCGTTAATTTTGGATAAAAAGCCATTTCGGGCGCAATCTGCAGTAAACGCCGCTCTTTATTGCTTTACTTTGCAGCAGATTTCCAGGGCAGGGTTCCAATCAGGCGAGGGGGACGACGAGGCGCCGGATTAGAATCCCAGGATTATGCCGCCCGAAATAGGGGTAAAGTCGAGGTGGGCACGGGTCTTGAGCACATTGCAGGGGGAGTATTTGGCATAGAATCCTATGCCGGAATAGGAGATTCCGGCGATGAAGTCGCACGTTACCACCGAGTGGCTGATATCATCGCTGAACTCCTTGATTTGGCGCTCCTCGACGCGATATTTCGTTTTCACGCTCGCATAGGAGTTGAGGCAAAGGATGGCACCAAGCCCGGCTTTGAAATGCTTGCCAAAACGGTGCTTGTAGATTACCGGGACGAGCCATGAGAATGTCTTTATGCGGGAAGATTGCTTCCACACATTCTCGCCATAGGTTCCCACGCTCATTGTGCCGTCATCGGCTTGATAATATCGCAGGTTGTCATCGAGGCGGTAGTTGCGCCAGTCGATTCCGATACCCACACTCAGGAAATCGCTATTGGTGAAGCGGCGCTGGTAGGCTAAGGCGTTGAGGAGCATTATCTCCCACGATTTGGTGCCTGCCACAACCATATTGGAAGGCTCTCCTGCCACTTTCATCCAGCCAAACGCGAGACCGCCCACGATTATCTCGTTTTTACTCTTGGGGGAAGAGTGAATTGCAAGCGGAAACGAAAGCTCCCATTCGCTGCTCTGCTGATGAGTTTTCACTGTGGCATCGGGGGTGAAACGCGAATGGTAGGTGTAGGTGTAATTCGGGTTGTTATCTTTGCCTGTTATGGTGATAGTTACGCCACCCGAGTTTTCTGTGAGCGAAAGTTGATGAGCGTTTTCGATAACAACAACCGTGTCGGGGGAAATCGAGTCGCAAGGAGTGTTTTCGGCAGCCGAGGCACACATCGGCAGAATGGTGGCGATGAGCAGTGATATGTTGATTGATAAAAGTTTCATTTTTAATTTACTTATAGTATTGAATAAATGTTGATTATAAGCCTATACAGAAACCTATCGACATAGAGCGAAATTCAGGCAGATTCCCTTTCTTGAGCACATTGCAGGGGGAATATTTAAGATAGATGCCAATGTCGTAGAACTGCACCGCTGCCATGAAGTCGATGGTTACTTTATGCTGGTTTATGCCTTGGGAACAGGTCTTATAGAGGGCATTATCGATGCGATAGCGGGTGAGCACACTGCCATACACATTGAAATTAACCACTCCACCGGCACACACCGAGAAGTCGCCCATGGTTTTCTTTACCATGATAGGGATGTCGAGATAGAAAATCTTGAGTCGCGAAAGTCGGTCGTAGGAATTGCTATCATACGGGGCAAGTGTCATGAGTCCGGCATCGTCGAGCACAAAACGAGATGAGGAATTGAGCCGATAGCCTTTCCAGCCGAAACCAAAACCGGTGGTGATACGCCATCTGTGAGGAAACACCACAGCCATGGATATCGGATTGAGCACACCGAGTTCGGCAGAAGCAGCCATGTTGGAGAAGTCGCCGGCACCGCTCATATTCACAAAACCGTAATGCATTCCGAGCGATGTAAACCAATCTACCGATATTTTGGAGTGTTTCTTAGCGGATATGGTGGAGAAAAATGGGAAATTGAAGTCATCGTCGATAGAGTCGGGCAGCGAGTTTCCATATTCTGTGGAATAGCGGTAGTGGAAATCCTTGTTGTTTCCGGCGCCCACCACTTCGAGACACATTCCCGAATCGCCGCGCTCGGTAATCACGATGCGATGTGGTTTCTTTATTACTACTACCGTGTCGCTGCTCTGGGCGATTGCCGGCAACACAGCGAGAAACACTATGCATAATGCAGATATTAAATGTTTCATTGTCTTATTATTGTTGTTTATTTGATTAACTTTTTAATTTGTTCTTGTGATGCATCTCCTTCGATATACACCACCGTTATTTTTCTCTTTCCGTCTCCTTTGTCGGTGTCTTTCCCCACAAAGAACAGATAGCGGTTGACACTCCCGGGCGGGAGAACAAAGAAACCATAGCGAAGAGAGCCTCCGCGCAGCACAGTCTCCTTGTCGATGGCTTTGGTGCCGTCGGATACCACCCATTTTTCTATCTCGGCGGCTTCGGCGGCTTCGCAAGTGAACGATACGCTGCGATACAGGGTGAGGTCATATCCACCCAATGCCTCACCGGTGATATACACCACAACAGCATCGGATTGCTTGGAGTACTTTCCGTCAAATAGTTTGGACACCTTGAGCCCGCTCTGTGCCATCGCTGTAAACGAAAGGGATAAAACCAATAGTAAAATATATTTTCTCATGACGAAGTGTATTTTATTCGTTTGCCGAAATGTGAATATCCTTAAGTTGCTCCGCAATGCAGTTGCCGGCATCCGCTTGGGCGGACCGAATGTCGCCAATGTCGCTTTGCATAATTGAAAGCACCTCCGATTGGTCGCTGGTGTATCTCCCCTCCACCACGGCATAACATTCGCTGTCGCCGGTGCCTCTGGAAAGGTTGAGCCACGCTATCGACACCACGGCGATAGAAGCCACGGCAGCCGCCGACACCATCCCGATTCGCCTGCGCCGCATTGCGGTGCGCTTGCGAGTCGCAACACCATAGCCGAGCACGGCTCTCACTGGGTCATATCGGCTATCGTCGCTTCTTGCCACCATCTTCTTGAGCAGTTTCTCCTCCTCGAGCGATGTCTCACCCTCGAAATATCGCTCAATGAGCGAGTCGAGGTTTTTGTTGATAGAGTTGCGGTTATTCATTATTTGAAGTGTTTAGATATATTTCTCTGATAGTTTTGCGTGCGCGGCAGAGGGTCATTCTCACTGCCGCAGGTTGCATCGAGAGCATTTCGGCAATCGTTTCAAAACTCAACCCCTGCACCTCGCGCAGCTCGAGCACTCTGCGCTGCTGCGGCGACAGATTTTGAGCTATTATCCGCTGAACATTGTCGAGAATGTGTTCGCGCTGCAATGCATCGTCGGCATTTTCATCGATTGTGTCGCGGCTTTCATCAATGCCCACCATCGGGGAGCGGCTGCTGCGCCGCTTGAAGTCGATACAAACATTGTGAACGGTGGTTACACTCATCGCCTCAGCCTCACCTGCTGTCTTGATGCGCTCTCTGTGTGCCCACAGGCGGCAGAAAGCGTCTTGCAGAGCATCATCGGCATCATCGCTGTCGCCAAGGATACCGGTGGCTATGCGGTGCAACCTATATCGCAGCCGCACAAATGCCGATGTGAGTGTATCCTTTTCCTTCATTTCGATGTTTTTGCCTTTGATTTTTACTCATTCTGCAAAGTAAACGCATACAATGCGATTTTGTAACACCGGATAGCAAAAAAAATTTAGTGTGGGGACGACGCCACAATCAAAAAGGGGCGTTCCTCGCGGAGTGCCCCTTCCTGTTTACCTAAATCAGAATCTGCTTGATTTCCTATGAGTTATTGTATCGTATATTTTAAGGTTTGCAATGCGGCATCGCTGCTGTTACAGCCCACCATGATATTGAAATCGCCCGGCTCAAACACCTCATCGCCCTCGGCGTTGTAGTAGGTGAGCATTGAGCGTGTGATTTCAAACTCCACATTTGCAGTTTCGCCCGGTTTGAGCACAACGCGGCGGAACGCCTTGAGTTCTTTCACCGGACGTGCCACCGAAGCCACAGGGTCGTTGATGTAGAGTTGCACCACCTCGGCGGCTTCGCGGCTACCGGTGTTGGTAACCGATAGCGACACTTTGTTGCCGTTGAGCACTGCGTCGGAATATTTGAATGTAGTGTAGGTGAGTCCGTAGCCGAAAGGATACAACGGGTCGTTGGATTCATCGAGATAGTTGCTCTGATATTTCACAAAACCGCCTGTGTGCCCTTCGGGGATGGGACGACCGGTGCGCAAGTGGTTGTAGTAGAGAGGCACTTGTCCGAGAGCGCGAGGCATTGTGGTAACAAGACGTCCGCTCGGGGCTTTGTCGCCGAAAACGATGTCGCACACGGCATCTCCGAGTTCACTGCCACCCCACCACACATTGAGAATGGCGGGCACATTCTCGCTCTCCCACTTCATGATTGTGGGGCGACCCGAGAAGTTGAGGAGCACTACCGGCTTGCCGGTGGCTACTATCGCCTTGAGGAGGTTCATCTGCACTTCGGGGAGCGACAGGTCGGTGCGCGACGAACTTTCGCCGCTCATTTCAGCCATTTCTCCGAGGGCGCAAACCACGACATCGGCTTGGGCTGCGGTTTTGAGGGCTTCCTCGAGTGCAGCCTTGTCGTCAACGCGAGGTATCGGGCGGTTGAAAGTGGCGCCGTTTTGTGTCTGCTCGTCGCCGTAGATGTTGCAGCCTTGAGCATAAAGCACGCGCGCCTTTTTGCCCGCGGCATTCACCATCGCCTCTTTGAGGGTGGTATATCTCGATGGCTCATCGCCTGTTGACCAGCACCCGGGGAGATTGTTGCGAGTGTCGGCAAGCGGACCGATTAGGGCTATCGTGCCTTGCTTCTTGAGCGGAAGCAGGTTGTCGGCATTTTTGAGGAGCACAAACGATTGCGCAGCCATGTCGCGGGCAGCCGCACGATGCTCGGCGGTGTAAAGGTCGGTCTTGAGACGCTTGGCATCGCAGAAGCGATAGGGGTCGGCAAAGAGTCCGAGTTTGTATTTGGCTTCAAGCACACGGCGACAGGCGGTGTCGATATCTTTCATCGACACGCTCCCCTCCTCGACACATTTCTCGAGATGTGCGAGATAGGCAAATGCACACATATCCATGTCGGTGCCTGCTTTTATCGCTTTCACGGCACAAGTTTTCTGGTCGCCGACACCATGCACCATCGCCTCGTTGATAGAAGCGTAGTCGGTTACGACAAATCCATCGAATTTCCACTTGTCGCGGAGCACGTCGTTGAGCAGCCAGCCGTTGAGAGTGGCGGGGATTCCATCAACCACGTTAAACGACGACATGAACGAGCCGGGATTGGCTTCGACGGCAGCGCGATAGGGAGGAAGATATTGGTTAAACATGCGCAAGCGGCTCATATCCACTGTGTTGTAGTCGCGACCGGCTTCGGCGGCTCCATAGAGGGCGAAGTGCTTGACACATGCCATCATGTTTTCCTTGCCATAGTTGCCTTGGTAGCCGCGAATCATTGCCTGTCCCACAAGACCGGTGTAATACGGGTCTTCTCCGGCACCTTCGGCGATGCGCCCCCAGCGCGGGTCGAGGGCGATGTCAACCATCGGGCTATAGGTCCATGCTATACCTTGCGCTGTGGCTTCGCGGGCTGCTATGCGAGCTCCGTTTTCGATAGCCTCAAGGTTCCACGAGCAGGCTTGGGCAAGCGGAATGGGAAACACGGTTACGTTGCCATGAATCACATCCTGTCCCACAAGCACCGGGATGCCGAGACGGCTTTTCTTCACTGCGGTCTCTTGGAGAAGGCGTATTTTCTCCTGCCCCTTGATGTTGAGGATAGCGCCGAGCTGCCCTTTGGCGGCAAGGTCGAATATCGGGCTCTCCATCTCCGCCCCGGTAGTGATGTCGCCACCGGGAAGAAGATTGAGCTGACCTATCTTTTCTTGTAGTGTCATCTTCGACATGAGGTCGTCGATGAATGAGTTCATCTCATTATCTTGCGCCTTGGCTGCAAAGATTGAAAGGAGGATGAACAGAAACGCACTTTTCTTCATTATTTGTCAATTTTAATGTTGGTTTTGAGAGTGAGATTGTCGGAAGCGTTGCCTACAAGAATTGTGAATTTGCCCGGCTCTACTTTCCAACCGTTTGTTGTCTCGTCCCAGAAACTGAGGGCACGGCGGTCGATGGAGATTTCGACATCCTTGCTTTCTCCGGGCTTAAGTCTCACCTTGGCGAAACCTTTAAGTTCCTTGTAGGGACGCTCAACCGAGGCTTTGTCGTCGTGGACATAGAGTTGCACCACTTCGGCACCCTCGCGACTGCCGGTGTTCTTCACATTGACGGTGAATGTCATCATGCCATTCTCGCCGTTGAGGTCGCCCGAAGCGCGAAGCGATGAGAGTTCAAATGTGGTGTAGCTCAATCCATGACCGAAAGCAAATTCGGGAGTGATTTTCTTCTTGTCTGCCCAGCGGTATCCCACAAACACCCCTTCGGCATACTCCTCGTCGATGACATCCTTCCCTTCGCGCCATGTGCCGGGATAGGTGTTGAGAGCGTGAGCGCCCACATCGTTGAGGGTTTTGGTCCAGGTGAATGGGAGTTTGCCCGAGGGATTTGCCACACCGGTGAGCACATCGGCAAGCGCATTTCCTGCCTCGGAACCGAGGAACCAGCCTTGCACGATGGCATCCACCTCGCCTTTCCATGGCATGGCAAACGAGTTGCCCGAAATGCTCACTACAACGAGGCGGCTGTTTGCCTTGGCAAGAGCCGAAATCACTTTATCTTGGTCGTAAGGGAGGTCGTAGGTCTTGCGGTCGTTGCCTTCACAGTCTTGATAAGGCGCCTTGTTGAGACCGCCAACGAAGATTACATAGTCGGCATCGGCTGCAGCAGTTACCGCATCGGCAATCAACTGCTCGGGCGAACGCAACTCATTGAGGTCTTGTCCCGAGGACACACCGTCAAATTCACTACCCACATCGCCCACATATCCGCGCTGGTATTCCACGCGGGCATTGGGGTTGATAGAAGCCACAAGGTTGCGTATTCCATCGAGAGGCGAAACCTCGCGCTGCACTTTGAGCGACGATGAGCCACCGCCCACTGTCATCATTTTCACAGCGTTCTCGCCCACCACAAGAATCTTCTTCGATGCTTTTACATCCATCGGGAGCAGATTCTTGTCGTTCTTGAGGAGGACAATACCACCCACGGCTACTTTGCGCGCTGTGGCATAGTGGGCCTCGTTGCACATGAATCCCACGCCCTTGTTGCGGTTCATGGTAGTGCGGAAATGGAGACGCAACACACGGCGCACCTTCTCGTCGAGTTCGCGAGTTGTGTATGTGCCGTTGAGGATAGCCTTCTTATACACATCGGCAAGGAAATAGGAGTGGTAGGCATTGGTTTTGCCCATGGTCAAGCCGTCGGTCCAGGTGCCGAATTCAAGGTCGAGACCGTTTTTAACAGCCTGGTCGGTGTCGTGAGTTCCACCCCAGTCGCTCACCACTACCCCATCGTAGCCCCACTCGCCTTTGAGAATGTTGTTGAGGAGGATTTCGTTGTGGCAGTTGTGCTCATTTTTATAGAGATTGTAAGCGCCCATCAATCCCCATGTTCCGCCTTCTTTGACGGCGGCTTCAAACGCAGGGAGGTAGATTTCGCGCAAAGCGCGGTCGCTCACGATAACATTCACCTGGTGGCGGTATTCCTCATCGTTGTTGAGGCAATAGTGCTTCACGCAAGCCGAAACGCCCTTGGATTGCACGCCTTGGATGTAGGGCACAACCATGCGGGAGGCAAGATATGGGTCTTCGCCCATATATTCAAAATTACGGCCGTTGAGCGGTGTACGGAAAATGTTCACACCGGGACCGAGAATCATGTCTTTGTCGCGGTAGAGTGCCTCCTCGCCAAGGCTCTCGCCATAGATGCGGGCAAGCGAGGGGTCGAAAGAAGCGGCGAGACAAGTGAGCGCGGGAAAAGCGACGCAAGAGTCGTTGGTCTGCCCTGCCTGGCGCCATTCGTCCCACAACACGTCGGGGCGCACTCCATGAGGTCCGTCGTCGGTCCACAAATCAGGGAATCCGAGACGCGGCACACCGGCTGCCGAAAATTTACTCTGTGCATGGATTACGGCGATTTTTTCATCGAGAGTCATGCGGTTGAGCGCATCGTCGATTCTTTCTTCCACAGGTTTTGTCTCATCGAGATACACCGGGGTGTCTGCCATGGCTACAAAACCTCCACACACTAAGAGACCAAGCAAAAATAGTATATTTTTCATAATAGATTTTATTTCACGTTAAGTCCTAATGATTCGATATAACCCTTTTGGGGTGTGCAGTTTTCACATTTTGAATTCTCTATGAAATCGAGCAAAGCCTTGCGAGCCACTTCTTGAGAGGGACGAGCCTTGCGGATGTCGCTATAGGTTTCGCGCGAAGCCTCGGCAAATTCCACTATCTTGTCCCAGTTTTCGGGACGAGAAATACCCATGAAGCAGGAACTGTCAATTTTCTTGTAGGGCCAGAAGGTGTAACCGATGTTGCTTTCACGCATTGCCCGGCAGAATTGTGCCTGCCATTCATCGGTGTTGTGCCCTATTTCACCCATATACATGGGCAGGTTGACACTGTCTCTGAAGTGGATGAAGTTGCCGATTGCCTCTTTGGAGGCATCGCCGCCATAGCGGTGGCATGTGTACATGATTTTGTCATCGTAGGTCGAATCTTTGAACGGCTTGAAATTGCCGTTCCATTGCGGACCGCCGATGAGCACGATGTGATTGGCATCGACCTCGCGAATTGCCTTCACCGCGCGCTTGTGGAGCGGTTCAAGCAATGTGTTGAGAGAATCCATGTTTTCAAAGTATGGAGCTATTGGCTCGTTGATGAGCTCATAGCCGAGGATTACAGTTTCATTCTTGTAATGGAGAGCGATTTTCTTCCAGATATCGCAGAAAAGAGCCTGGCTCTCCTCGCTTTCAAACAACCAAGGATAACCGTAACTGTCGTCGATATTGTCGCCGGTCTGTCCACCCGGTGCGTCGTGCATGTCAAGAATTAGGTAAAGGTTGTTGTCGCGACACCACGACACCACACTGTCGATGCGTTCAAAGCCGTCCTGGCACGATTTGAGTCCCATATAGTCCTCGTCGGTGAACAGGCGGTAGTGGAACGGAAGGCGGATGGTGTTGGCTCCGGTTGAAGCGATAAATTCCACATCCTTGCGGGTGATGTAGTTGTCTTTGAACAGCTTCCAGAACTTATCGGTGAAGTCGGGTCCGACCATTTGGCGCAACATCTCATCGATAAAGTGTCCCGAATTGGTCTTTTGGAAGCCAAACATATATCCTTCGGGGTTGAGCCAGTTGCCGAGATTGGTGCCTATAATGAAAAGTTTCTCACCATCGGGCTTTATAAGATTCTGCCCGTCGATTCGCACAAAATCCTCGGGTTTTGGTTCTTCGGTGGATGTATTGCTATTACAAGCGGAGGCTTGGGTGAGGAGAATCACACCCAAGCAACCGCTAATAATAAAACCCAATATGCAATTAAATGATTTCTTCATTATTTCTTTTGAAAGATTCTAAGATAATCAATTTCCATAGTGCATGGGAGCGCACTCTCGTCAACACCATACATTCCGCCCCAGGAACCGCCCCAAGCGAGGTTGAGGATGGGATAGAAGGGAACGTCAAACGGCCATTGGTCCTTGCCCGAGCCGTCGTTGGTGTAGGTGAGCGTGGGTGCTCCGTCGAGATAAAAAGTGATATAATCTTTGGTCCATTCCACGCCATAGGTGTGGAATGTGGATTCGGCATTACCTATGTTTTTCTTCCAATGCTCAATCGATGTGCCGCCATTGTTGTATTTGGTGCAGTGGATAGTGCAAGACACCTCGTTGGGGACACAACCCACCTCTTCCATAATGTCGATTTCACCGCAGTGAGGCCACGGATTGGCACCGAAATCATTATTGGAGGGCATCATCCAGAATGCAGGCCATGTGCCTTTTCCTTTTGGCAACTTGATAGAAGCCTCGAAATAGCCATATTTGTAGCCTGTGGCATCGTTGGCATAGACACGCCCCGAATAGATTTTGCCTTTATACTTGAAACAATTGATGTTGAGGCAGCCGTTGCGAATTTCGGTTACAGCGTTGCCGTCGATGTGTTCATCGATGTAGTTTTGCAACTCGTTGTTCACCCATCCGGCATTCTGCACCTCGTGGCGCCAGTAACGGCGGTCGAGCGAGGAGCCGGAGTCGAATTCGTCGTGGAACACCATCACATAATCATCGCCGAGGGGGCATGAATAGGGATTGTCCTTCTCGCTTGCAGCCTGGGTTACGGAAATAGACTGGCGAGCCGAACCTGCCGAGATGAGAACGGAACCGCTGCGCTCGGCACCGGTTACATTGGCATCGGCAGAGATGGTGATAGTGGTCTTGAGCGAAGTGGATGCGTTGGGCGACACCTTAATCCATGAGTCGGAGGGCTGTGCTCCCCATTCATGAGTGGTAGTGATATCAACTTTGGCGCTGCCCCCCTCTCCATCGAGCACCACCGAAGTGGTGCCGACGGTTATAGAGGCATTGCCGGTGTTGCCACCATTGTTGGGTTCATCGTCGCCACCGCAAGCGGTGAGTGCCATCAACCCGGCAATAAAACTTATAAACACTGTTTTGTTCATTTGCAGTGATTATTGAGCGGTTTTCTTGAACACGATGTCTTTAACTACAATTTCGGTGTCGGCAGGGTTGCCACCAAAGTCGAAGAACAACGAGATGCGAGGCATTGCGGCGGGTGCCACCTGTGCCGGGAACTTAATCACGTTGTCGGTGTCGGCTTCGAGATTTACTGCGTTGGCAAAGAAATATGTGTTGTCATCGCCATTCATAACGAGTTTCACTGTTACGTTCTTGAGGTCGGTGTTGGGGGTGATAATGCAACCGAAATCATACACTTCGGCTTCACCGCAACTGAGGTTGGTGAGGAATGCCACCTGAGCCTGCCACTGCATGTTGGTTTCATTGGGAAGGGTGATTGTGTAGGCATTGCCGTTGTGAACAAAGCCTGGTGCTTCGGGATAAGCTTCCCAACCGTCGCCGTGAGCATAGAAGAAAAACATTTCACACTCGGTTGCGTCAACGGTTTTCCACAAGTTGTCCTCGGTGTCGTAGGCATACGGGGTGTTGTCTGCCGGCTCGTCGCTTGGATGTCCTGCGCCATCGTCGCAGTCATGCTCTTTGAGCACGATTTCGGCAACTTCAACCTCGGTTCCGGCAGGAGCGCCGCCAAAGTCGAGTACAAACTTCACAGCGTCGATGTCGAGACCCTGCATGTTGTCGTAGTAGAAGATGTATGTCTCGTCGGCTTTGAGGTCGATGCGGTCGGCGAAGTAATAAACGTCGTCGCTTGCCTCGGAAGTGAGTTTTACTGTAACACCTTGAGCATCCGAGTTGGAAGTGAATTTAACCGAGAAGTCATAGTTGGTAACAGCATTGGTAACCATGTCGGTGTGGAACATCACTTGAGCCTGCCACTGCATGTTGCTCTCATACGGGAGAGACACATTGTATTTTCCGTTGCCATTATCGGTGAAGCCGATGCTTCCGTCGGGATAAGCTTCCCAACCGTCGCCATGGGCGTAGAAATAAGACATTGTGAATGATGTGCTGAGCCACTTGTTGCATGGGCTGTCATATTTGTAGCCTGTGAACGAAGGTTCTTCAACCGGCTCATCGTCGGTGCTGGTGAGGATGAAGTGCCAGTTGATGCCATCGCCTTCATAAACGAGTACCATCTGCTTGCTGGTGAGGTCTTCGATGCGGAAACGCGGGTTGGCATACTGACCATCGGCTGAGATGTAGGGGAAGAGGCTGTTTGCGCTGAGCACGAGGTAGCGGTCGCTGCCTTCCATAACGATTTCATAGCGTGTGGTCTGCTCTGTTACGGTAGCCATGAAGTCGTTTCCATCGTTGGTGTTGAATTCAGAGAAGATTGAACAGCCGGTGTTGACATACACTGTACCGCCTTCGCCGGGATTGTAGGTGTAGGCACCATCCATAGTGAAGGAGATGCGGTCGTCATACACGCCCCAGTCGGCTTTGTCGTTGGGAGCGGCACTCCACCAGCCTGTACCATCGGTTCCGGGCTCGCCGCAACCCATGTGGGCAGGCTTGCTGTAGTCGATGCGCCATTGCTTGTCGCAAAGTTGCTTGAGAGTCTTCTCATCGAGCATATCGTTCTCGATAGTGAAAGATTTCTCAATACCGCCTGTCGAGAAACCGTTGCGGTTGCCTATTTTGAGCATAATGTTGTAGGTGCCTTTCTTGGCAAACACCTTGGAGATAGACTGGAGTGTAGAATATTGGTCGGTGTTGTCGGCTCCATCGTAGTCGCCATCACCATCGGTGTCGAGATACCAGAGGGGATAAGTGCCCTTGGGGAGGTTGGTCACCGAAGCGGTCATTTGGTTGGTAGAAGCGTCGATTGTGAGGTCGAAATCCATGCCCTCGAGCGACGGGATACCATTCTGGTCGGCTCCCTTGAACTCATCGGGCGAGCAAGATGTCAAGAGCGCACCTGCGAATAGGAATGCCGAAACTGTCTTAAATATATTATTCATAATTGTTCGGATTTAATGGTGATAGATTAATAATTGTTGGGCTTCAAAGACGGGTCGGCATCCAATTCGGATTGTGCCAACGGGATGTGTTTCTTGTTCTCGGTCCATGTGTTTGTGCGGTAGCCATATTGGTCGGGAACGAGCACTGTGGGAGCAAAACCGGAACGAACGAGGTCGAAGTAGCGTTTGCCTTCACCTACAAATTCGAGGTGACGTTCTTCGATGATGTCTTCGATAGAAACCGAAGCGACAGTACCGAGACCGGCACGCTGACGCACCTTGGAAACCAATGCAGCAGCCTCACCTGCGCTTCCGCCTGTCTGGAGAAGAAGTTCGGCAGCGTTGAGGAGGGTTTCAGAGTAGCGATAGATGCGCAAATTGTTGTTGTAGTTGAGGTTCTTCGATGTAGGACAGTCTTTGCAGTTGTCGGTGTAGGGACGATATTTGCCGAGCCAGATGTGGGTGTCTTGATAGCGCTCGTTGTAGGTAACGCCGCGTACATCCCAGCAAGTGGAAGCACGACGAGTGTCGTTTTCGTCAAACATGTTGTAGGTTTCGAGACGCAAAGGCATGAAACCCCAGCCGTCGCTACCGCTATCCCATCCGTCGCCGCCGGGCCATTGGTTGGGGGCGATGAGTGTGGGGAGAACGGTGCCGCCAACAGCCTTGGGAGTACCCCAGTCGCGCTGTGCGTTGTCGTCGTTGTAGTTCACTTCAAAGATAGACTCGATGCCCCATTCGCCGCTTTCTTTCCACAAGTCGGCATAGTCGGGCATAAGGTCGTATTTGCCCGAAGAGATGATTTCGTTCATGTAGCCAAGTGCTTTGGAATAGCGAGCTGTGTCTTTTTGGTACATTACCATTTCGGCATAGAGCATGTAAGCCATAGCCTGCGACACGCGTCCGGCATTGGTGTCGTCCCAGCGCATCGGCAACACGTTTGAGTCGAGAATCTCTTCGAGTTCGGGGATGAGGCGCTCGTAGATTTCATCGGCATCGAGTTGCGGAGCGGTGTAGGGAGCCTCAAGGTTCTCGAGATAGAAAGGCACGTTGCCATAGTAGTGCCAGAGGATATTGTAGTAGTAAACGCGGAGCACGCGGGCTTGTGCGATGTAAGATTTGAGGTTTTCTTCGGTAGAGCCACCCCATCCGCAATATTTGATAACGTCGTTGCAGCGTTTTACACCCGA
>JBJEKB010000329.1:0-1661 GCA_051878395.1 Muribaculaceae bacterium | reverse complement strand
AATACTTTATTGCCAAGGCGGACCACAAAGCGCAGTGAGCCAGTTCTGGTCATACAGATGGAATTTACGTCTTATGGCATCGCAAGGATATGTAGTAATCGCACCAAATCGCCGCGGCCTACCCGGATTTGGCACAGAATGGAATGCGCAAATATCGGGAGACTACGGAGGTCAGAACATGAAAGACTATTTCACCGCTGTGGATGAAGTGAAGAAAGAGCCGTGGATAGATGCCGACCACATCGGCGCAGTGGGCGCAAGCTATGGAGGCTTCTCGGTGTATTGGCTCGCCGGAAACCACAACAAACGCTTTGCCGCATTTATTGCCCATGCCGGAATTTTCAACACCGAGGCACAATATCTCGAGACAGAGGAAATGTGGTTTGCCAACTGGGATTTGGGCGGCGCATTTTGGGAAAAAGAGAACAAAATCGCGCAACGCACTTATGCCAACTCGCCACACAAATTTGTTGAAAAGTGGGATACACCTATTTTGATAACAGTGGGCGACCTCGATTTACGCATTCTCAGTTCTCAAGGCATGATGGCATTTAATGCTGCGAAATTGAGAGGCATCGACACCAAGATGCTCATTTTCCCGGATGAAAACCACTGGATTTTGAAACCCCAAAATGCCCTGTTGTGGCAACGCGAGTTCTTCAAATGGCTTGATAAATACTTAAAGCCGGCAGAAGAGAAGTAATTCAAAAAGAACAGATTAAAAAGTTCCGGATGATATGTGTCATTCGGAACTTTTTAGTATTTTTGCGAATCAACTGATTAACACCTTTAAATTTATTATTATGAAGAAGTATTTATCTTTAATTGTTGTTTTGGCTACGGCATTTCAAATGCACGCATGGAAGCCATTGATGGTGGGACACCGCGGTAGTTCTATTGGAGTGGAAAACACCCGTGAGAGTTTCATTAATGGAGTGGAAATCAAAGGATATGACGGACTTGAATGTGATGTGCGAGTAACTAAAGATGGTGTTTATGTGATTTCACACGATGAAACCACTACCAGAGTCGGAGGCTCACTCACAGTCGCCGAGGCTACCTACGAAGCACTTGCGGCAGAAACTTATTCGCAAACACGCAGCGGAGTTACCTACAGCGGCAACATTTGCACCGTGGCAGAGTATCTCGATATCTGCGTTGAGAAAAACGTGTTCCCTGTTATGGAACTTAAATGGACCACCGGAATCAACAACAACGACATGAGCAATTTCCCGGGACTTATGAAATTGGTTACCGACCGCGGATTGGAGAAAAAGGTTGTATTTCTCACATCGATGCAAAGCAGCCTCTTATACATTCGTCAAAACTATCCCGAAGTGAAATGTCAATTTCTCTGCACCTCGCTTGCAACAAGCAAAGTGGATTGGTGTAAAGAAAATGGTCTTGAGCCTTCTATATCGGTTGGCTATTTCGACCAGCAATTACTGCTCAAATACCACAAGGCGGGGATGAATGCCGCGTGCTGGGTTGTTGATAGTGAGGCAAACTACAAAAAATATGCCGGGATGGGTGTGTATATGATTGAACATTTGAAAGTGGTGAATTGATGTATTTGGTTGACGCGGTTAATTCTTCAAATGTAATCCCAGCAAAACAAGCAAAAGAGTTGATAGATAAATTGACAAGCTCTGTTAGTATAT
>JBJEKB010000328.1:0-6459 GCA_051878395.1 Muribaculaceae bacterium | reverse complement strand
GATGTCATAATGTACTGCTTGGCAAAACGCTACTTCGGTATCCGTTTCTCCTATGAATTTTGCGTCTCCGCCGTAGCCCTTGACTATTATGTCGGTCGTCGTTCCGGCTGAGTTTACGGATGGCAGTCCGTTCGGTGTTAAACGAAGTCTTTCTATTTTATCGTTGTCGACTCCGACTAAATCCTTGCCATCGATAAATAGCCATCCAATCCTTGCCCCTGTTCCATCAAAGACAACTTTCCCCGAAGCAAAGGATGCGATGTTCTTCAATCCATCAATGAAGAAGTTTGGGACACCTGCGGTCTGTGCGACACTCTCGAGCCTTTGGTTTCTGAATATGAGATTGGCGATGTTGGCATTTTCTGCGAGGAGCAGCCCGGTTGCTACGCTTTCAAACGAAGACCCGAATTGGCACCAATAATTCGTATTTGTCGGGATGATGTTCGAGAAACCACCCACGCCATCGGGTGCGTCCACTCGTGTTATGTAGTAAGTACTCCCATGCAGAACGCAATCAACCCTGTTCTCGTTACCGTAGTATGTCTTGCTGCTGCTGTAAGTCCCGCGAAATACGAGCGCAGGGCTTTTGCCATCGTCTCCGTCACTGCCGTCCTGTGCTGTAATGCGCACCGGTGTTGACCATGTGCTTAAGAGTTTTGTCCCTGCTCCATTCTTTACGGCATGTGTCATCCATAGGTAGTACCCTTTGCTGACGGTCGGCATTGTGGTTGACCAACCCGAAGGATTGAGGGCGTTGCTATTAATTGCCGGAGGATCTGTTGTAGATCCATTGACTGCAAATCGGTACTCGGTATAATTCCCGGCTGCGCCCGGAGCTCCCGTCTGCCCGTATTTAGCCCATAGAGCAGCTCTTGTGTTGTCTGTCGATGAGCCTATGAAATTTCCCCATACACCCTCTGTCTTCTTGCGGTAGCATATCCATTCATATTGGTATGTGGATGTTACCCCGGTGGGGTCATCAGTCCAACCGGTGGGGACGTATCCGTCTTCTTGGCTGTTGGATGTGGGTGTAGTTGGAGCTTCTGAGGTCGTGGTTCGTTGGTATATATACTCATATCCATATCCGTCTTGTCCTTTCCATTTCATCCATTGGTATGCGCTCCATGAACTGCTATCTGTGGGATTGTTATCGGCATAGATGCCGATGTACGCTCCCGGTGTTTCTCCGTCGTTATCAGTCCAATCGTTTTCGTTGAGGCTGTTGGCATATTTGATATGGATGTACGCGTTCTTCCCAGTGTCTCCTTTATCGCCTTTGAATTGACCGGCATCAAGCCACCCATCCTCGCTGTATATGAAGATGTGCCCTGTGCTGTCGAGTATCCACATATCTCCCTCAGCAGAGGCTTCTGCTCGTATTCCGTTCATGAAATAACATACAGCGCAAGTCAGACCATTGTATGAGTCCACCAATGCTCGCTTTAATCTGTTAAGAATATTAGAAGATTCGTTTACCCATTCTTCGTAATCAGATTGAGTAGTGAAATGGTAGAATGCGGTGCCCTTGACGGTTACTCTCGTGCCGTCAGTTCCTCTCTCCCCTTTGATTTTGCTTAATTGCCAATCTTCCCATTCTCCGTTTCTCTTTCGAGAAGTAGCCATCCATATTGTGGATTCGTTACTATCATTGCTCCATTGTGGATTCGTATTAGGATGTCCTATTGGGTCGCTTGGGTTTTCTTCGGAGGAAAATTCAACATCGAAGTCAGAAGTATCTGTCATCTGTCGTGGTAGTGTCCATGCGCTCTGCTGTGGTGCTTTGCCGTCGGTCGAGAATATGCGAGTGGATGCCCATAGCTTCGATTCTCCGGCAGGGATTCCGTCGCTCCATCCTGTCGGCACGGGGTCGTTGTATGAGCCACCTGTCGGTGTGTCAGGATTGTTGTTCGTGCGGCAAAAGACGGTAGATTTGAATGAGGCATTTGGGCTGATGCCGTCCTTGCCCGGTTCTCCGGCTACTCCGGCTGCTATAACCTGCCATGATGTTGTGTCCGTTGGAGGCACTCCTGTTATTGGAATTAGCGAAATGCAGCGGTATGATGATGTGGGGCTGTCCTCATCGGTGCGGTATGTTACCTCATCTCCGTTGAAGTATGTTGTTTCGCTATCGTATTCTCCTCGGTAGCATCCGAGCGGTGCTTCATCGATTCCGTTTTGGCTCTGTACTATTGTTCCTTTCAGTTTCAGTTGTCCGTCACCGTTCACATTGAACTGAAACTTGTCTTTAAGTTTCATAGCGGCATTGAGCATATCGAAGTAACTCTCTCCATCGGAAGCGAGGAGACGGTCTGCGGTTATGCGTCCGGGGAGTATCTCAGTGAAGCCGTATAATGTCGCAAAGCTACGCTCTCCATTGTACTCTGTGTTAAGGACTCCGACAAGAAGCCAATAGTTAGAACCCTCCTCCAGCTCGTGCGCCACGGTCTCAAGTCGGAACACTGCACTCCCTGCATTTCCGCTGAATATCTTCGGTGCACGGATGTATAGGAAATATCGCATAGATCCGTCAGTGAGGGATGTGCTCTCAAAATCAGCCACGTTCCAATATAGGAATTCATTAGCATCATGGCTCGGGCGTATGCTGTCTATTCCAAGCGTGAGGTGCTGTATCGTGCCGGCAGGTGCGAGTAGTTGCTTTGTGGTTTCGTTCCACTCGATGTTGTGCGGCACGGCTTCTGTACTTCCCGGTTCTGCCACAAATTGGTATTGCAGTCGTTCGTCTCCTACAAGCAGCGACATTGTCTCGACTGCTATAGGGTTGATGCGGCTTGTGAAATTGTCGGACAGTGCGGCTTCTATCATCTCGATTGTCTCCTTTGCGTCTCTGAACCTGCGCTTCGTGAATTGCAGGGCTGCACGGTGGTTTTCTTCGATTATTACCTCTGTGCTTTCGAGCTGCTTAATCGTTGAGGAAACGCTGCCGGAGATTGTCTCGTTGCTCAGTTCAATCTTCGGGCTGTGAGGATTGTGTATATAGTCCTTAATTGCTGTTATGCGCACGAGCACTCCCTCTTGCTCGAACTGCTCATTAGTAAATCGAATAAACCCTCCGAGGCGTATCCTGCCACCGATATTTATCCAATCCTTTTTAGCCCATATTCCGTCCAGCTCTCCTGTGAACGTGTACTTCGTTTGCTCGTTGTCGAATAAGTATTTAACGGCTGCTCTGAACATATCCCATGATGCTCCGCTCTTATCTTCATCGTTGCGGATGTATGCATCCGGGAGCATAACGTTGAATATGGCGTATGTATCGCCTATCTTCGGCACGAAGGAGCCGCCGGGCATCATCACTCCGTCTATCTCCTGCGGCACGATTTCGAAGCGTCTTCCTGCTTTACTCTTTCCGCCTATTGTCTTCGGGTCGTGATAATACTTGACATCAAATTCTCGCCCTGCAAGTTCACCCGATTGAAAGATTATAGTCATCTGCTCCTCACCGATGAGGTAGTCTTCGTAGTTGAGATCTGCAGGGATACTTGTATCTATTATGTCGTAGAAGTTCTTGGTCTTGTCCACCTCATCCACTTGGCTTATTGAGCCGATGCGTTTGGGGTAGTCATCGCTTCTGTCGAGACTGTCTTCTGCTTCTGTGGCGATGGGCTTGTCGATGTTGCGAATTGACAAGCCGAGGTCATCAACGGCATAATGCCGAGCCGTTGTATGGTTGTATCCCTCCTCGTCCTCGAAATGCTCACCATCGTAGCCGATAGTCTGCCCTGTTGGCAGCATCAGGCAGCCATTGCTCAATGCTCGGAGTTCGTCGCTGTCGGGATATTTGCTGCGATCTATGTTGCGATCTCCGCCCTGCACAAAGAGGATTTCTGTAGGCAGCTTATCTCCGCTGTTGCTCCTGCCAACGCCGGACTTGAAGCCGTTCCCTCTGCCGTATGAAAGGTGCAGAGGGTTGTTCTTATTGTATTCTACCTTGTGCAGCGATATCCGTTTCCCCACAATCTCGAATTCGGTCTCGAATTCGGACGCTATCTTCGTGAGTGCATCCCAGCAGTAGTCGTGGTCGTATGAGATGAGCTTCTCTACGTCATCGATGCAGTCTCCAACAATCCACCCGGTGTCGTGGCGGTTCATGTTGTCCACAACCATCTGAAGGTGTTCTTTGGGCTTCGCTGTAAGAGGAAATTGAAGCCGTCTGTCCACCGTGTTGCGGAACTTCCATATCTTCGCTTTGTCTTGGCTGCTCGAGAACGTTGCGGTGTATTCGTATAAGCGCGTGTGCTTCATCTTGAGATGCTCCGGGCGCATGAGGAAGTACTGCTCTCCCTCAAACTCGCAATAAGCCCCTACCGGTATCTCGAAGTGTTTCGGGAGAGAATAGTAGAGTGTTATGTTGTTGTCACCCATTATGGCTCGGTTGCGGTAGCTGTTGTCGTCCACAATGATATCGAGAATGAGCGTATTGGATCTGTCGTAGATTTTCATTTTTTGTGGGGTTATTGTTCTGAATTTAACGCCATGCTGCGTCGCAGCCGTTGAGTTGGGTGGTTCTTCCACCTTATCTCAAACGGAGCGACACAGGGGCGCATTTGGCTTCATGAGGGTTACTTGACGCCAAGTTCCGCGCAGTCGTTATCGACTTGTTCCTTGAGCGTGTTGCGATACTCGAGGAATTCTTTGTATGCGGCGATTCGGGTCTTGGCTTCATCGCTCGTCTTCGAGCCGCCAATCATGCCAAGGTTAGCGGCATTGTACTCGTTGACGAGCTTCTGCTCGTGAGTTGCCGGGCAGATTGCCGTGATGACCGCTTCCGTGATTTTGTTCGGGGATAGCGGAGCCCAAACGGTCACCTCGTCGCACTTCCATGAGGAGGTGCGCTCTGTCTGTTCTCCCTCTGCGATTTCGGGAACTACTTCTTCGATGTTGAAACGGTAGAGATAGCTGCCGTTACCTGCTGCTTCCAATTTGGAAGGCTTTTCGTCATAAAATGCCATTTTGAAATTCGGGTTTAATTATTGTTTTTAATAAATGTCTGCTGTCGCTGTGTTTCGCCCATCCGAGCCACGATGCTACCTTTTGCTTGTATTCAGCGAGGGGAATGTTCGCGCGTCTGTTGAGGCGAGCCACAGTCCGGCAGAAGTTCTTCTTAATGCTTTTGCGTATCAGCTTCTGTTCTCGGTAGAACTTGTAACCCACAAAATCGAGGGCGCGTCCATGTATGTCCTGCCTGTTCTTCGCCACCGGGAAAATTTGCCAATTGTCCTTTACCTTAAGTTTTAGAATGTCTTCAATATATGGGCGTATCTTTGTGTGGAAGAGGTTACGCAGCCTGTCCTTGCTGTCGCTGTAGAACGTGAAGTCATCGGCGTATTCGTCCACATCGATTTTCCATTCTTCGTTGCAAAGGTGCATGAAAGTAGCAAGCACGAGGTTGGCGAGATACTGAGAGAGATAGTTGCCAATGGGTAGCGATTCTCCGTTGCACACCTCTCCGATTCTTACCGGGTGTGGAGTCCCGTTCACGCTATCTATTATCTCATCGATGAGCCAAAGAAGCCGGTTGTCCTTTATCTTCCACCTCACGGCTCGTTTGATTGTTTCGTGAGGCATCAGTGGGTAGAACTTCCGAAGGTCAATCTTGAGACAGTAGAGCGGTCTTCCTGCGTATTTGCGGATGTGACGCTCAACGCTTCGGGCGCAGCCCTCTATCCCTCGGTTCTTCACGCAGGAGAATGTGTTATGCGTGAATGATGCAACCCATATAGGCTCGAGGATGTTCATTATAGCGTGGTGGACTATGCGGTCGGGATAGTATGGAAGCCTGTAAATAAGTCGCTCCTTTGGTTTGTAAACCTTGAATATATCGTATGTCGATGTTCTGTAGGTCATGGTAAGGAGTGCTTCGTGCAATGCGAGTATGTTGGCTTCCCGGTTGCGGTCATGTTGTATCACTCCGTATGACCGCTGCTTCCCACGGCGAGCCTTTTGGTCGGCAAGCCGGAGGTTTTCGATTGAAATTATCTTATCGTATAAATTGCCTATACGCTTCATTGCTTTGCTTTCTTACTTTGAAGTTTTCGGTAGCCGATACGAAGGGCGTTCCTACTGACCTCGTTTGGGGTGGTTGATATTTTTTGCCAAGAGGCAGGGTCGTCTTCCTGTTATTTCGTCGGGATTTATTCCGTTGAATTTTAAAGCATAGGTGAGAGCCGATGTTCGCATTCGTATTCGAGGGAGAGTTATTCGAGTTCGCGTAAGCGAGACCCGCATTCGCACCGTTATTCGCGTTACCGCTGAACATGACACCACGAGGAAGACCAGCCTTTGATTTGTTATTCAAAATAAAAGCGGTTGCCGTTGGCTCGTAGCGTTACCTTGCGAGGGAATGCGTTGCGCTTTTTTATTTCTTTGAGGACGTAGAGGATGTCTGCAGAACCCGTGAAGAATTTCTGCGCTTCGGATTCCGGGCTGTCTCTCCTCGGA
>JBJEKB010000327.1:0-1668 GCA_051878395.1 Muribaculaceae bacterium | reverse complement strand
TGTGAACAATAGAACACCCGCTTCATTGCGTCCACCCGATAGCTGAATAGTTACTTTTTGGGTCTATACCGTGAAATTCTGTTACAAATCTTAAAAGATGCTTTATTTTGGCGGGTTGTTAAATATATTTGCTATCTTTATACCGCAATATTGCAACTATGAAAAGTAAATTCACACTAACTGTAATTTTAATATCTTATGAAACATTTCGTTACTCTTTTTGCAGTCCTTCTGCTATCAGCATTTGCCGCGCAGTCGCAAAACACGCTTTCTGTTGCCGGTAAAGTGTATGATGTAGATACCTTGTACCATGCTGTAGTGGGTCCAGGTACTACGCAAACTTCCCTCCAACTTTCCGGTCCCGGAAAATTGCGTGTGTTCTACGTAACCATCGACCGCACCAACCCATACGTGTCGTTTGCCGCAGTTTGCTCCACCGACATGGTTGCCGGCTCGGAAACCGTAGCAAGCATGGCACGACGCCACTCCACCGAGGGTAAACTTTATTACACCGGTGTAAACGGCGACTTCTTCGCCACTCAAGGCACTGCCTCCAACGGCAAGTCTATCGTGGGAACTCCCACCTCGGCTTGTATCGTAGATGGCGAAATCTTCAAGACTTCGAGTAACTATTTCCAATTTACCATCGACGAGCAAGGCGTTCCATTCATCGGCACCCTCAATTTCACAAAGAGCATAGCCGAAGTGGATGGCAAGACAGCCCACTATAAGGCTGTGAACGTAACCGGCGCCAATAATGGTATCACTCTATACACTCCTCGCTATTACGGCTGCTCCAACCAAGCCGCCCAAGCCAATGCCTCCTACCAGGTTCTCGCAACCCTCGTTGAAGGCGACGCATATTCAACCACCGCGCCTTTCCGCTTGAAAGTTATCAGCGAGCCGACAGCCACAGGCGATATTCCGATGGGCGAAGGCGAATATGTAATCCATGGTCGCGGCACATCGGTTGAAAGTGGCACTACCACTTCGGGTCTCGACTTCGTGAAAGACCTCAAAATCGGCGATGTGGTTACATTCACCAACAAAATCACAATCGACGGCACCGACATCATCCCCACACAAGTGGTTTCGGGTAATCCTCACACTGTGGGAAATGGCGAGACACTCGACACCGAATCCACTCGTGCCGACGCCAAGGATGCACACCCGCGCACCGGCATCGGCTTCAACCACGACAAGACCAAAGTGATTATGATGGTTGTTGACGGCCGTTCGACCCTTTCTCAAGGTCTCCGCACAACAGGTGTTGCCGACCTCATGCGCTATGCAGGTGCTGCCGAGGCTATCAACCTCGATGGCGGTGGCTCATCCACCCTTTACACATCTGCTCTCGGTGTGCGCAACGTCCCGAGCGATGGCAATGAGCGAAGCGACGGCGATGGTATCTTCGCAGTGTGCAACGCCCCCGAAGACAATGAAATTGCCGAAATCCGTTTCAAAGACTGGTCGATGAAATTCCCGCAAAACGGCGAATATCGCCCCACAGTCTATGGCTACAACAAATATGGTATGCTCATCGAAAAAGATGTAACCGGTTTTGAACTTTCCTGTCCCGAACAGTTGGGTACAGTCATCAACAAAGACACATTCTGGGGTACTGGAATCGGCACATACGCCCTCACAGCCAAATATAACGGGCTCACA
>JBJEKB010000326.1:0-6506 GCA_051878395.1 Muribaculaceae bacterium | reverse complement strand
CGAATAATTCCATATATATTCAAAATTCTACCCCCAGTAATTTTCCGCTGTGCCAAAGAGGGCGCATCTAATTTTGATACGCCCTCTTTATCCGTCATTCTTCTGTTGAGCGTGTTAGTATTTGTTGAGGGAGAGGACCTCGCTGCTGGGCTTGCATCGGCATTCTCGGCAGGACCCTCCAATTTGTTACACACTGCGTGACAAATTATATAAGTCAAAAACTTTCTCAGATAGCGCCAATCGGTAGCCCGATGCTTCATCTCAATTGGTCACACAGTGTGTAGCCAATTTCTCCATCATTCTGCTGCTGAGCGAGTTAGTATTTGTTGTGGGAGAGGACTTCGGTGCGGGGCTTGCGCGATTTGTCGCGATGGGGCTGGGTGCTGTAGCCGAGCACGATGTCGAGCAGGACGCGCTTCCCCGAGGGGATGTCGAGCACTTTCTTGAGTTGCTTCTCGTTAAACCATCCCACGATGCAACTCCCCACGCCTTCGTGGGTGGCGGCAAGGGTGATGTTGGCGGCGAGTATGCCGCAGTCGATGTGTGGGAAATGCTTGTTTTTGAGCCATCCTCCCACGCGTGCGGTGAAATTGGGGCGTTCCTCCACGATGACGATGTGGGCGGCTGCCTGCGACGCCCAGGTGTTCATCCCAATCGAGGTGAGCGTTTCGCTCACTTGGGCGCATTTCTCCTCGTCGTCAACCACGATGAGGTGCCACGGCTGCGAGTTGCATGCCGATGGCGACAGCAAGGCGGCGCCGGCAATGCGGTCGAGCACTTCGCGCTCGATGCGCCGCGGCGAGAATGCCCTGTCGCTCTGCCGCTGCGATATTAGCTGGTAGATATCCATCGACCTATTTTTGAAATTCCATCATGCGACTCAGGTATTTGCCGATGATGTCAAATTCGAGGTTCACAATGCTGCCGGGCACAATGGTCTTGAAGTTGGTGTGCTCGTGGGTGTAGGGGATAATCGCCACTTCAAAGCTGTCGGGCTGCGAGTTGCACACTGTGAGGCTCACGCCATTGACGGTAACCGAACCTTTCTCAACGGTTACATACCCCTTGGCTGCCATCTCACGGTTGAAATCATACTTGAATGTGTAGCGCCACGAGCCGTCTGCCTCGGTGAGGGCAACGCAGTGGGCGGTTTGATCGACATGCCCCTGAACGATGTGCCCGTCGAGACGCCCATTCATGAGCATGCTGCGCTCGAGGTTCACGAGGTCGCCCACTTGCAGGGTGCCGAGGTTGGAGCGCTCAAGAGTTTCCTGTATTGCGGTAACGGTGTAGGTGCCGTCGCCGGGGAGTTTCACCACTGTGAGGCACACGCCATTGTGCGACACCGACTGGTCGATTTTCAACTCATCGACAAACGAGCATCTGAGCGTGAGATGCAGATTGCCGTTTTCTTTTTCGAGTGCGACAACTGTTGCCGCCTCTTCAACTATTCCGGAGAACATATTTTTGCTGTTTTATTAACTTTTTGCGAAGATAGCAATAAGTTTTGTGATAAAAAAATAGCGGAGAATAAAGCATGTTAAAACTCCGCGATTCCCGCCCACTCCACCCCTCAAATTTCGGGGAAACCCATGAAATCGCCTCAAAAAATTTCGGGGAAACCCCATAAAACACCCCAAAAAATTTTGGGGAAATCATTTTTTTTGTGCCGAAAACAGGAAAGATTTGGGGATTTTTGCATAATTCCGGGAAAAAGATTTGGGGATTTTTGCATAATTCCGGGAAAAAGATTTGGGGATTTTTGCAAAATGCCTTATTTTTGCATCGAAATTATAAATTTAGAGTGTAGAAATTATGGTATTTCGACGGAAGATATACGATAAGATGCTCAAATGGAAAACCGGGCAGAATGGTCGCACTGCGTTGCTCATCAAGGGGGCGAGGCGAGTGGGTAAATCTACCATTGTCAAAGAATTTGCTCAAAAAGAATACAAATCGTTCATTCTTATCGATTTTGCCAATATTTCCAAAGAAGTGAATGGCTGGTTTAACGATTTGACCGACCTCGATTATTTTTTCATCAGCATTCAGCAGTTCTATAAAGTTGTGCTTCACAAGCGTGAATCGGTGATTATTTTCGACGAAGTGCAGTTGCAGCCATTGGCGCGGCAAGCGATAAAATATCTTGTGGCGGATGGCAGATACGACTATATCGAGACCGGTTCGTTGCTCACATTGAAGCGGAATGTAAAAAACATAGTAATCCCCAGCGAAGAGACTCGTATCACCTTGCATCCCATGGATTATGAGGAGTTTAGGTGGGCGCTTGGCGATGAGGTGTCTTTGGAATTGGCAAAAAGCAATCTTGTGGGGTTGCACCCCTTTGGTGATGCTGTTCATCGCAAAATGATGCGCGACTTTAGATTGTACATGCTTGTTGGCGGTATGCCTCAGGCGGTCGATACCTACATCTCCACAAATAATCTGGCGTTGGTCGATGAGGTGAAGCGCGGTATAATCGAATTGTATGAGGACGACTTTCGAAAAATCGACCCGACAGGGCGCGCGTCAAAGGTGTTCTCATCAATTCCGGCGCAACTCACTTGCAATGCCTCGAGGTTTAATATCTCCGGGGCTGTCGAAGGGGGCAGGTTGGAGAATATGGAGGCTGTTCTTGCCGACATGGAGGATTCGATGACAATCAACATGGCATACCATGCCAACGACCCGATGGTGGGGATGAACCTACACCGCAATGTGTCTCGCTACAAAATGTTTATGGCTGACACCGGATTGTTTGTTACATTGGCATTCAAAGACAAGGATTTCACCGATAATGTGATTTATCAAAAACTCTTGAGTGATAAATTGTCAGCCGATATGGGATATGTCTATGAGAATGTGGTGGCTCAGATGCTGAAAGCTGCGGGCAACGAACTTTTCTACTACACATTCCCGAGCGCCACAAGCAATCATAATTATGAAATCGATTTCTTGATTACGAAGCAAGCCAAAGTGTGTCCATTGGAGGTTAAATCGTCGGGCTACAAGAGGCATATATCGCTGGATAAATTCTGCGAGAAATATTCCGACCGCATCTATCGTCGATATCTCATTTACACAAAGGATATCGGGAAAGAGGGGCAAACGGTGTTCATTCCATTCTATCTGGTGCCCTATTTAGGATTGTTATGAGGTGGAAAAACACGATATTTTGGGATTTGGGTTGAAGATGTCGAAAAAAGTGTGTATCTTCGTAGTTTGAAACCGAAAACAGGTTGCTCGATATGATTGAAGTTAAAGGAATATGCAAGAGTTATGGCTCGCTGGAGGTGCTTAGCGATGTATCCACGGCAATCAACCGCCGGGAGGTTGTCGCGATAGTGGGACCGAGCGGCGCGGGGAAGACCACGTTGTTGCAGATTGTGGGCACTCTCGACCGCCCCGACAGCGGCAGTGTGCTCTACGACGGCAAGGATGTGTTTGCCCTTGGCGAGCGCGACCTCGCGCGGTTCCGCAACCGCAACATCGGGTTCGTGTTCCAGTTTCACCAGTTGCTGCCGGAATTTTCGTGCCGCGAGAATGTGGCGCTGCCGGCGATGATTGGCGGGATGTCGCAATCGGAGGCTATGCGCCGCGCCGACGAGCTCCTTGATTTCATGGGGCTGAAGGAGCGGCTGTCGCACACTCCGTCGCAGTTGTCGGGGGGCGAGCGGCAGCGGGTGGCTGTGGCGCGCGCTCTTGTCAACAAGCCCGAGGTGATTCTTGCCGATGAGCCTTCGGGAAGCCTCGATAGCGTGAACCGTGCCGAACTTCATTCGCTCTTTTTCCGTCTCCGCGACGAGATGGGATACACTTTTGTGATAGTAACCCACGACGAGACTCTCGCTGCCGATACCGACAGGGTAATCCACATCTCGGATGGCAAAATTGTCTCGCACGAAACAAATATCGTGATATGAGGGCGCCGCTCATTGCCATATTGCTTGCTGCGCTGACACTCCTTGCAGGGTGCCAGAAGGAGGGCGCCGACCTCGACCGCGATGAGACGTTCTACTCGATGGTTACCGTGGTCGATGGCAGTGCCGAGAGCGGAACCACCTTTGAAATGCTCCGCTATGCCGACGCTCCGGCGGTTACTCTCGTCGCGCCGTCGTTCTACAACAGCGATTTCAAGAAGGGGGAGCGCGTGATGCTCCACTACTTTGTAACCGCTTCCACCGCGATCGTGGATAAGATTGTGGTGCGGGGCTACACCGAGGTGCTCGACTCTCCGTTGAAGGCTTCGACGCGCGCGGAGATTGACAAATATGTGCAAAACCCCATCGAAGTTACCTCGATGTGGCGCACCGGAGGCTATCTCAATTTCTCCGGCTTCCTGCAGATGATCGACAGCGGCAAGCACATCTTCATCCTTGTTGCCGACAAAGCCACCCTCAAAGAGCCGATGGTGGATTTGTGGCTCATCGACGACCTGCAAGGTGCCACGGGAACTTACTACCGCCGCGCCTACGGCTCCTGGGACATCTCCGAGGTGTGGAACGCTCCCGGAAACAAGGGGGTGAGGGTGCATGTCAACTGCAAAAACTATCCCACAACCCAATTTGAATTTGTAAAATAACCAACTCAACTATAAATTATGGAAAAGAAAGAGATAAAAATCGAACTTACACCCGAGATTGCAACCGGCAAATATTGCAACCTCGCCGTAATCGCCCATAGCGCAAACGAGTTTTTCCTCGACATGATATGCCTGGCTCCCAACACGCCCCAAGCCAAGGTGCAGTCGCGCATTATCATGACTCCCGAGAATGCCAAGCAACTGCTTTTCGCATTGCAGGAGAATGTTGCGAAATATGAGGCAACTTTTGGCAAAATCACGCCTAAACAAAACAACAGCGCTCCCACAATGATGTTTCCCGGGGGCGAGGCATAAAGAATCATAAAACATAGCAGTTATGGAAAATCCGTTATATATCTACAATTCTCTCACACGCCGCAAAGAGGCGTTCAAGCCCATCCACGAAGGTAGGGTGGGGATGTATGTGTGCGGTCCTACAGTGTATGGCGACGGCCACCTGGGACACGCGCGCCCGGCAATCACCTTCGATGTGCTCTACCGCTACCTCATGCACCGCGGCTACAAGGTGCGCTATGTGCGCAACATCACCGATGTGGGACACCTTGAGCACGACGCTGACGAAGGCGAGGACAAAATCGCCAAGAAAGCGCGTCTCGAGCAACTCGAGCCGATGGAAGTGGTGCAACACTACCTCAACCGCTACCACAAGGCGATGGAGGCGCTCAATGTGCTCCCGCCGAGCATCGAGCCTCACGCATCGGGGCACATCATCGAACAGATTGAATATGTCAAGGCGATTCTCGACGCCGGCTTTGCCTACGTGAGCGAAGGTTCGGTGTATTTCGATGTTGCCAAGTTCAACGAGAAATACCACTATGGCAAGCTCTCCGGCAGGGTTATCGACGAGCAACTCAACACCACCCGCGCTCTCGACGGACAGAGCGAGAAACGCAACCCTCAAGACTTCGCGCTGTGGAAAAAGGCTGCGCCCGAGCACATCATGCGCTGGCCTTCGCCCTGGAGCGACGGTTTCCCCGGCTGGCACCTCGAATGTTCCACCATGGGTGAGAAATACCTTGGCTGCCCATTCGACATCCACGGCGGCGGCATGGACCTCATGTTCCCCCACCACGAGTGCGAGATTGCGCAGTCGGTGGCTCACAACGGGCACGACGCGGTGAACTACTGGATGCACAACAACATGATTACCATCAACGGACAGAAGATGGGCAAGTCGCTCGGCAACTTCATCACCCTCGACGAATTTTTCACCGGCAGCCATCCGCTTCTCGAGCGCGCCTATTCGCCCATGACCATCCGCTTCTTCATCCTCATGGCTCAATATCGCAGCACCCTCGACTTCTCCAACGAGGCACTCCAGGCATCGGAGAAAGCCCTCGGCCGTATGCTCGAAGGCTACAAGCGCCTGCTCGACATCAAGCCCGCCGATGCTACCACCATCGAAATCCCCGACCTTGAGGAGAAGTGCTACGAGGCAATGAACGACGATCTCAACACCCCCATCGTAATCGCCCACCTCTTTGACGCCTGCCGCATCATCAACTCGGTGAAAGATGGCAACGCCACCCTCACTGCCGGCGACATCGACCGCTTGAAACACCTCTTCAAGACATTCCTCATCGACATCATGGGTGTGCGCACCGACATCGGCGCGGAATCGGGCACCAATATGAAGCCGTTTGAAGATGCTGTCGATTTGCTTCTCGACATACGCAAAGAGGCAAAATCGAAGAAAGACTGGGCTACAAGCGATCTCATCCGCAATCGCCTCAACGAAATCGGCTTCGATATCAAGGACACCAAAGATGGTTTTGAGTGGAAACTCAAATAGGAATACATCCTCATGCTATATATCGGCGGCACCTCCCACTCGGCAGGTGTCGCCATTCTTTTCTCTGCCGGGGCTTGCGGGAATGGAGGGAAATTTGTAACTTCGCATTTG
>JBJEKB010000325.1:0-31155 GCA_051878395.1 Muribaculaceae bacterium | reverse complement strand
TGCCACCACCTCCGGGGTGGCGAATTACCTCGCCTTTGGTCATCGTCTCCGCCGTCTGCGGAGTGGCGGACGCTGCGCTGCGCCGATTGGCGGCAGCCACACCACCAGCCGAGCGCTACCGAGCTGCGCAGTCAGTGCGAGCGGCAGCGAGCTATCGGAATCCGCCACATCGTTCTTGGGGCGAGCGTCAGCGAAGCTCTCGGAGATCTCAGAGCACTCGGAGGGGCTCGCTGACGCTCGCACCGTGGGGTGTCGCACTTGGCCGGCATCGGCTCCGCCGAGCGCTACCGAGCTGCGCAGTCGGCAGCGAGCTATCGGCAGCTACCACACCGCCATCGGGGCGCGCCTTTATCCGTGGTCTTGATTACTCACACCCTCTCTGACGCACGGGCACAAAAAAGCCAACCACCGGGGTGATTGGCTTCGGTACTCGGAGCGGGACTTGAACCCGCACAGCCGCAATGGCCAAAGGATTTTAAGTCCTTCGTGTCTACCATTCCACCATCCGAGCAACTTCTATGGCGTGAATAGCCTTTGAGCGGTGCAAAGTTACTATTTCATTTTCATTTCTGCAACTTCCCGCCGTTTTTTTTCGCTTTTTGCCGATTTTTTATCGGTTTTGAGCCCCAACGTAGCTGCAACGTAGCCGCAATGTAGCCGCAAAAGGCTCCGGGAGGTTAGTTTGTGATGGTGTAGCCGCCGCTCGACGCCTTGTTCACGTTGTAGCGCGTGAGTCCGTAGCCGTATTCGAGCGCTTTGCCGGCAACAGGTGCGCCCATCGCCTCGGTGATGTTGTAGCGCGAGCCACATTCGGGACACTCCGCCTCATACATCGCATTCACCTTGAGCCGCACATTCTGCCGCGCCTCGACGGGACAAGCGAGGTCGTAGGCAAGCGGATAGCCGTAGCTATCGCCCGAGGCTTGCTTCCCCGACACAAGGAGCACGCCGCCGTAGCCGGTGTAGGTGAGCGCGGTGTAGGTGAAATTGGCGGGCACTCGCTCGCTCTTGATAAATCGGCGGTAGTCGCCAAATCCGCTCACGCCATAGGTGCTCCACAGTCCGTCGTTGTCGAGGGCGATGCGCACCGACGCAAAGGGTATTCGCCTGTTGTCCACCTTGTTGCAGCCGCCAAGCAGTGCGGCAGCCGCAAGTATCAAAATGCCCCACTTCTTCATACGGCAAGAATGCGGTCGATTGCGGCGAGTTCGTCGGCAGTGAACGTGCAGTTTTTCACCGCGCCGAGCGAATCCTCGAGTTGCTCCATGGTGCGCGGACCGATAATCACCGATGTAACCTCCTTCTTGGCGAGGAGCCACGAAGTAGCCATCTGAGCGAGGCTCTGACCGCGTTGCGCGGCGAGCGTGTTGAGTTGAGTCAAGCGAGCCACGAGTTCGGGGGTGATTCTGTCGGGCGACAGATGGTGTCCGAGGGCAGCGCGGGAGTCGGCAGGGATACCGTTGAGGTATTTGTTCGACAAGATGCCTTGCGCCAATGGCACGAATGCGGTGAAACCGGTGCCGTAGCGGTCGAGGATAGTGAAATGGGCATCCTCGGCGCCGCGTTCAATCATGTTGTATCTCCCCTGGTAGATGAGGCACGGCACATCGTGAGTGGAAAGGTAGTAGAGCGCCTTGGGGAGATGCTCGGCTGGATAATTCGACAACCCCACATAGAGAGCCTTGCCGGCGTGCACGATATCGACAAGCGCCTGCATTGTCTCCTCAATTGGCGTCTCGCTGTCGTAGCGGTGGGAGTAGAAAATATCCACGTAGTCCATTTTGAGGCGCTGCAACGACTCGTCGATGCTCGCCATGAGCATTTTGCGTGTCGAGCCGATGCCGTTGGGTCCCGCCCACATGTTGTAGCCAGCCTTGGTGGTTACAATCATTTCGTGGCGGTAGGGGCGCAGGTTGTCGTGATAGATTTTGCCGAAAGTGTCCTCGGCGCTGCCAAACGGCGGACCGTAGTTGTTTGCTAGGTCGAAGCAGAACACACCGCTGTCGAATGCGCGCAGCACTTTTTGCATCGATGTGTAATAGGTGTCGATTCCACCGAAGTTCCACCAGAAGCCGAGCGACAGGCGAGGCAGTTGCAACCCCGATTTGCCGCAACGATTGTAAATCATGCCGTTCTCGTAGCGTTTCTCATCGGCTTTGTAGGGTTCGAGATATGTGATTGTTGCCATAGTATGGAGTGTTTTTATTTTAAGAGGTTTTCAAAAGCCTTGTGATAGCGTTCAAAATCAAATTGCTCGAGGGTGTGGCGGTAGAGCGCGGCGATGCGCTCGGTGCAGAGGTTGCCAATCGAGCCCTCGTGGGTGTGGTGCACATCTTTGCACGGCGTGAAGTTGCCTGCCTCGATGTCGAGTCCCACCTTCTTGTAGGCGTCGCGAAACGGCATCCCGGCGGCGGTGAGGCGGTTGACCTCCTCCACCGAGAACATGAAGCGATAGCGGTCGTCGTCGAGGATATGCTCGTTGACGCTTATGTGGGCTATCATCTCCTCGGTCATCGCAAGTATCGACTTCATCTCATCGAACATCGGCAGGAACGCCTCCTTGATTATCTGCAGGTCGCGGAAATAGCCGCTCGGCAAGTTGTTGGTGATGAGCGTAATCTGTGCCGGGAGCGACTGTATTTTGTTGCACTTGGCGCGTGTGAGTTCAAACACATCGGGATTTTTCTTGTGCGGCATTATCGACGAGCCGGTGGTGAAGCGGTCGTCGAGCTTCACAAAGCCGAAGTTCTGCGAACTGAACATGCAGGCGTCGAATGCGAGTTTCGACACGGTGGCGGCAATGCCGGCGATGGCGTTGGCAACGATGCGCTCGGTTTTGCCGCGCCCCATCTGGGCATACACCACATTGTAATCGAGCGACGCGAAGCCGAGCAATTCGGTGGTCATTGTGCGGTTGAGCGGAAACGACGAACCGTAGCCTGCCGCCGAGCCAAGCGGGTTGCGGTCGTTGACGCGATAGGCTGCAAGGAGCACCATCAGGTCGTCGGCAAGGCTCTCGGTGTATGCGCCAAACCACAATCCAAACGACGACGGCATAGCCACTTGCAAGTGGGTGTAGCCCGGCATGAGCACATCCTTGTAGCGCTCGCTCTGTCGCTGGAGGGTGTCAAAGAGGCGTGTTACACACTCCACAACCTCCTCGATTTTGCTCCGGATAAAGAGGCGCAAGTCCACAAGCACCTGGTCGTTGCGCGACCTCCCGGAGTGGATTTTCTTCCCGATGTCGCCAAGGCGGCGGGTCAGCATCAGTTCCACCTGCGAGTGGACATCTTCCACCCCATCCTCAATCACAAACCGCCCCGCCACTGCATCGGCATAGATGTCGCGCAGAGCCGCAAGCAGCGTGTCGAGTTCATCCTTGGCAAGAAGCCCTATCGACTCGAGCATCGTGATGTGTGCCATTGAGCCGAGTATATCGTAGGGCGCAAGATAGATGTCCATCTCGCGGTCGAGCCCCACTGTGTAGCGTTCAACGTCTTTATCGACTTGAACAGATTTTTCCCAAAGTTTAGAAGCCATTTCTCATTGATTTGCAGCGCAAACACGCTATGCCTGCGCCTGTTACTGTTTTATAGATGCAAAAATACACAAAAATCTCCATTTCCGGCAGAATTCGGCACACTTATTGCACCAAATCGCTGTTTTCTCCGAGTTTTGTCGATGGTGCCGCCGTTTTTTTCCTAATTTATTTTAAATCGGCTGTGCCTTCTTCATTTTTTTGCTACCTTTACACTTTAAATAGACGAATGTCCTACTATGAAGTATTTTTTAATCGCAGGTGAGGCATCGGGCGACCTTCACGCCTCTCAACTAATTCATGCTTTTAAGTCGGCTGACTCGAATGCCGAGTTTCGGTTTCTCGGCGGCGGCGCAATGGAGCGAGAAGCGGGGTGCAAACCGCTCATCCACTGCCGTGAGATGGCTTACATGGGCTTTATCGAGGTAGCTAAGCACCTCAAGACCATCCTCGGCATCATGTCTTCCACCAAGCGCACAATCGCCGACTGGAAGCCCGATGCGGTGATTCTCATCGACTATCCGTCGTTCAACCTCAAGATTGCACGATATGCCCACGGTCTCGGCATACCGGTGTTCTACTATATCTCGCCCAAGGTGTGGGCGTGGAAAGAATACCGCGTGAAGGAGATTAAGAAATATGTTACACGGCTCTATTCCATCCTCCCGTTTGAAAAGGCGTTTTTCGCGCGGCACAACTACGACATCTCCTACGTGGGCAACCCCTCGGTGAACGAGATGGACCGCGAAATAGCAAGAATCCCTGCTTTCGCCGATTTCTGCAACCGCCATTCGCTCCCTGCCGACCTCCCGATTGTGGCGCTGCTCCCCGGCAGCCGCCGCAAGGAGATTAGCGACGACCTCCCCGAGATGGTGAAAAGCACCTACTCGATGGAGGGGATTCGCACCGTTATCGCCGCAGCGCCCGACATCGAACCGGAGTATTACTCCCGCGTGGTGAAGCGCGAAGGGAGCTACCCGGTGCCGCCGGTGGTTGCAGGAGACACCTTTGCCTTAGTGCGCAATTCGCGCGCCGCTCTGGTTACTTCGGGCACCGCCACGCTTGAAACCGCCCTCCTCGGCACGCCGCAGATTGCCTGCTACCGCATGAACGGCAACCGCCTGGTGTATCAGCTCTACAAGCGCCTGCTCAAGGTGCGCTTTGTCACGCTCCCCAACCTCATCACCGACAGCGAAATCATCCCCGAGCTGCTTCTGCACTTCTGCAACAAGGAAAACATCACGCGCCTGCTGTCTAATCTCCTGCAAGACAGCCCGATGCGCGACGCCATGCTCAAGGGCTACAAAAATATGCGAGAAATTCTCACCGACAACGACAGCGCAGCCAATGCGGTTGCCGACATGATAAAAATCCTCAAGAATGACCGACAAAGTTAATTTTCCCCCTATATCCGCCACTCCGGTGAAAGTGCTTTTTGTGTGCCTCGGCAACATCTGCCGCTCCCCTGCCGCCGAAGGGGTGTTCAGGCACTTGGTTGAGCAGAAAGGGCTTGAGCACCACTACGTTATCGACTCGGCAGGCACCTACGGCGGGCACGCCGGCGACCTCCCCGACCAGAGGATGAGGGTGCACGCCATCCGCCGCGGCTACAACCTCACTCACCGCTCGCGCCGCATCACAAGCGGCGAAATCGAAGACTGGGACGTGATTGTGGCTATGGACAAAAACAATATCTACGCCTTGCAGTCGCTCTGCGCCACTGTCGAGGAAACCCGCAAGATTGTGCCGATGGCGGCGTTTCTCCGCTACCACCCCCACAACGACTATGTGCCCGACCCCTATTACGAGGGTTCGCAAGGTTTTGAACTTGTACTCGACCTCCTCGAAGATGCTTGCGAGGGGCTTTTAGACTATATCGAAAATTCAATCTTACAGTCATGAGAAATTTAATGTGTATCGCCACTGCCGCCGTAGCTCTCGTCGCAGCCGCTCAAAACGCGCCTGTCGAACTCACCTGGACCATGGGCAGCAATGGCATCCGCGTCGATGGTGAACGCTCGATGAAGTATTCATCAAAATTCACAGTGAAAAACATTTCCAACGCGCCTCTCGACGGCGATTGGAAGATTTATTTCAACCAGTTTGACCGCTCGCCTCGGGTGGTTGGTGACTCCCTGGCTCTCAAAATCGAGAAATTCCGCCCGGGATACTACATCCTCGCCCCCGACGGCTCGAATTACCGGGCTATCGCTCCCGGCGACAGCGTGGAGGTGGAGTTTCTCTGCAACTACTGGTTCAACAATGACAGTTACCGCCCCGATGGCGCCCATTTCGTAGCTATTGCGAACGGCAGCGAGTCGAAACCGCTCCCGCTCGACATCAAGGTGCCGCTCTACAGCGACCCGAAGCAATGGACCGCCCCCGGCAGAGTGCCCGATTTCATCCCCTCGGGCGATAATGTTTACTACCTCAACAGCCTCATCAACCCAGCCGGCGCTGTGGCTGCCAAGGGGTGCTACGACATCCTCCCCACCCCCAAGTGCATCACCCCGCTGCAAGGCTCGATGCCAGTCCCAGAGAGTGTGAAAATCAAGGGCACCGGGCGCGCCGCGACCTATCTCGCCGAGCGTCTTGCCGCTCTCGGCATCTCGGTGAGCGACAACGGCACCCCAATCGGCTTCTTCCACACCTCGAGCAGCGAAAATCCGGAATATTACCGCCTTCGCGTTGCCGACGGCGCTATCGCTATCACTTCGCCTACCGACGAGGGCGCGCTCAATGCGGTAAAGACTCTCATCTCGGCGATTGAGCGTCTCCCCAAGGGCGGACAACTCGAAAATGCCGAAATCATCGACTTCCCCGACTTGCGCCACCGCGGCATGATGCTCGACATCGCCCGCAATTTCACCGCGGCTCCCGACATCCGCCGTTTTATCGATGCCATCGCGCTCTACAAGATAAATGTGTTCCATTTCCACCTCACCGAAGATGAGGGGTGGAGGCTCGAAATCCCCGGTATTCCCGAACTCACCGAGGTGGGTGCGCGCCGCGGACTCACTCACGACGAAAGCGAGTTTCTCATGCAATCCTACACCGGCACCGGTTCGCCGCTCGACAACACCACAGCCAATGGCTTCATCTCGCGCAGCGAGTTTATCGACATCGTGCGCTACGCCTGGAGCCGCGGCGTGGAGGTGGTGCCCGAAATCGAGTCGCCGGGACACGCTCGCGCCGCGATTGTGGCGATGAAAGCGCGCTACAACCGCTACATCAAGTCCGACCGCCGGAAAGCCGAGGAATACATGATGTGGGACCCCGACGACAAGTCGGAATACACATCGGCTCAAGGCTATCACGACAACGTGATGAATTTTGCCACCGAAGGCACCTACCGCTTTATGGAAAAGGTGGTGGATGAGGTTATCGCAATGTATGCCGAAGCCGGTGTGCCGCTCAACACCATCCACATCGGCGGCGACGAAGTGCCCGAAGGCGCTTGGACCCGTTCGCCGCTCGCCACCAAGTTCCTCAAAAAACACCGCTATTCATCGGTGAAAATGGGCGCTGAATACTACCTCGACCGGGTTTCCGCCATGATTGCCTCCAAGGGGGTGGCTGTGGGCGGCTGGCAAGAGGTGGCTATGCACCACTCGGCTGAATACAACGAGAAAGTGGCGCCGCGCTTCAACCGTGTGAACGTGTGGAGCACTCTCGGTCGCTCCGACACTATCCCCTATTCCATCGCCAACAGCGGTTTCCCGGTGGTGCTCGGCAATGTGTCAAACCTCTATTTCGACATGGTTTATAACTGGCACCCCAACGAGAAGGGTCTCAACTGGGGTGGCGCTGTCGATGAGTTCAGCGCATGGAGCACTGTGCCATACAACAGCTACCGCTCGGCTCGTTTCGGCAATGCGGGGCAGCGTCTCGACTTCCGTAATGCCGACCGCGGGAAGATTGCGCTCAACAGCCGCTCCGACATCCGCGGCATCCAGGCGCAACTTTTCAGCGAGACAATTCGCAGTTTCGACATGGTGTGCATGTATGTCTTCCCGCGTCTCTTCGGACTTGCCGAACGCGGCTGGAATGCCTCTCCGTCATGGGCTGCCGACGATGACGATTGCCGCTACAATGCCGAGCGCGCCCAATTCAATCTCAAAGTGGGTCTCGAACTGCCTCGCCTCGCTTCGCGCGGCATCAATTTCCACCTCGGGCAGCCGGGCGTTAAGATTTACGATGGCGCTATCGTAGCCAATTCGCAATATCCCGGTGTGGTGGTGCGCTACACCACCGACGGCTCGGAGCCGAACGCCGACTCCCCGGCTTGGACCGCACCGGTGCCCACCGATGCTACGACCGTGAAAGCGAAGAGTTTCTTCCTCGGTCGCAGCAGCAACACTTCCACATTTGTCAATCAAAAATGAATCGTATATTTCAACTCATAATCATTCCGTTTCTCCTGTTGTCGTGCGCTGAACCGGCGCACGACAATCAGGATTTGCTCCCTTTCAAAGAGCAGGCACCCGAACCGGAGTTTTCCGGCTTCACCGACTCCACCGTGCACACCGTCAAGGTGCGCAACATCGGCTCTCTCGCTCGCATTTTCAATGACAAAAACGATGTGCAAATCGTTGCTGCCGAGCGCAATGGCATCACCCCAATCTACACTCTCCACGATGCCTATTCCATCAATCGTCAGCTGGTGCGCGTTTCCACCTGCGACGAGTTTTATCTCGACACACTCACCCATTCCATGCCCTATCTCCGCCCCGAGGCTTTGCGTCTGCTCAAAGACATCGGTCGCGCATTCTCCGACACCATCAAGGCTCGCACCGGCGGCAAGAACTACCGCATCAGGGTTACAAGCCTCCTCCGCACCGCCCAAAGTGTGAAGATGCTGCGCCGCCGCAACCGCAACGCCTCCGAAAATTCAGCCCATCAATACGGCACCACTTTCGACATCAGCTACATCCGCTTTATGCCGGGGCAGCCCGACTATCGCCTCAACGATGAGTGTATGAAAAATGTCCTCGGCGAGGTGCTCAACGACCTCCGCAACCGCAGGCGCTGCTATGTGAAATTCGAGCGCAAGCAGAGCTGCTTCCACATCACAGTGCGCTGAATCCCCCCCCAAACACCCGAAATATAAAAACAGGACCTTTTAATCGATTTTTTGTTTACATTTTGTGTAAATTAAAAATTATCACTATATTTGCGGAAAATTTCAATAAACACTTAATGTAAATCAAATGTTTATATTTTGGATATAACATTTAGAGATAAAAAGCTCTTAAAAATGGCGCATAACGAAAGTCTTGCCATTAGAAAGCTGGGCAGTGTTCGAGCCAAATTATATAAGGCTCGATTAGATGACATAGACGCAGCCATTACTTTAGAAGATGTTCGACATCTTCCAGGTAACTATCATGAATTAACAGCAGATAGAAAAGGTCAATGGGCTTGCGATTTAGATCAGCCCTACCGCTTGATATTTCAACCCCATGAAGACCCAATCCCAACGGATGAGAATGGTAAATATATATGGATAGAAATAACAGGCGTTGAAATTATAGAAATTACTAACTATCACGGAAAATAATAATTATGGCAACAATTAGTGAATATGCTCCAAAAACGGTTTCTCATCCCGGACAAACTCTTGGATATAAAATTCAAGAATTAGAGATGAGTATTAAAGAGTTTGCTATTCGAGCTTCTAAGCCCGAAAAAACTATCATTGCCGTAATAAAGGGCGATAGTTCGATTACTCCTGACATGGCGGTTGCGTTTGAGAATGTAACTCGAATTCCTGCTCATTTTTGGATGGCTCGTCAAAGAAAATATGATGAAGCTGTGGCTCGCGAAAAAATGGAGGCCAAGATTTCTGAAAGTTTTGACTGGGCAGAAAGATTTCCGTTTGCCCAAATGGTAAAATATGGTTGGATTGAGAAAGTAAAAGGGAAAAGAGAAAAAGTCAAGTCTTTGTTACAATTTTTTGCTTTAAGTTCATCCGATGCATGGCATAACTATTACATGGGGCAACAGCTTAAAGTTGCATTCAGAATCTCCCTTAGAACGACAAAAGAACCTTACGCTATTTCAGCGTGGCTCAGACAAGGCGATAGGCAGGCTGAAATGGTTGAATTATCAGATGATTTCTCTGAAAAGTTGTTGCGAGATAAACTTCCGGAAATGAAACAACTAATGGCATCACAGCCTAAAGATTGGCATAAAGTTCTTCAAAAGATATGTGCTTCATGCGGTATAAAGTTGGTATATACCCAATCATTAGCAAAAGCTCCTATTAATGGAGCAACACGATGGTTTGCCGGCAAATATCCTATTATACAAATGTCTGGAAGGCAAAAAAGATATGATATATTTTGGTTCTCTTTCTTTCACGAGATAGGGCATATTCTGCTCCATGGAAAGAAGGAAATTTTCTTGGAAAATATTGAATACGATGACAAAGTGATTGCAAAAGAAAAAGAAGCCGATGATTTTGCGTCCAAATTTGTATTATCTATGGATGAGGAGCAAGAGATTATCAACAATAGAGCTTATTCGCCCAAAGATATTATGCGGTATGCTCAGAAATTTGGCACTCATCACTCAATTATCGTAGGAAGATTGCAACATCACAAAAAGATACCATATTCTTATGATTCTCAGTTATTAGACAAGATTGACCTTTTTGAAATGACCGTGAGATGTTTATGAAGGGTATTGACTATTCTTATTATTATGAACAAAACGATTAATATGTACCCAAAAACGGCAAATCGGGTACACGTTACGCTAAATATGTACCCGAAAAGGCAAATCGGGTACACATCACAAATAAAAACTAATAATATGGACGATAATAATCAAATACTAATATATCAAAGCAAAGATGGCTCAACCCATATCGAAGTGAAGTTTACCGGCGATTCTGTTTGGTTAACCCAGCAACAGCTTTGTGATCTGTTCCAAACGAGCAAATCGAATGTGAGTGAGCATATTAAACACATCTTTGAGGAGGGAGAACTTGACAAAGATTCAGTTGTTCGGAAATTCCGAACAACTGCCGCCGATGGCAAAAACTATGAAGTGACATACTATAATCTGGATATGATTATTTCGCTTGGGTATCGTGTAAAATCTTCTATTGCCACACATTTTCGTCGATGGGCAACTGAGCGATTAAAGGAATATATCATCAAAGGTTTTACAATGGATGACGAGCGGCTAAAAGGTAATGGCGGAGGCGCATATTGGAGAGAACTTTTGGACCGCATTCGCGATATTCGTTCTTCTGAAAAGGTAATGTACCGCCAAGTGCTTGACTTATATGCCACTGCTGTAGATTACGATCCTCGTGCCGATATGTCGATTGAATTTTTCAAAATTGTTCAAAACAAATTGCATTTCGCGGCTCATGGACACACCGCAGCAGAGGTTATTTACTCGCGTGCTAACGCTACTTCTCCTCTAATGGGATTGACCTCTTTTAAAGGTGATCATCCAACACTTAATGACGTACGCATAGCTAAAAACTATCTAAGTGAGGAAGAACTCAAGGTGCTTAATAATCTTGTTTCGGGATATTTTGATTTTGCAGAAGTCCAAGCTATGAAACATATCCCTATGTATATGAGTGACTATGTAAAGCAACTTGATAATATTCTTTCAGCTACAGGAGAGAAATTACTTTCAGGTCCCGGCTCAGTAAGCCATCAACAAGCAATGGAAAAAGCCGAAAAAGAATATAGATTGTTCCAGGTAAGAGAATTATCGCCGGTTGAGCAAGCGTATTTGGAAACAATAAAGGCGCTTAATGACAAAATGAAAGGCAAAGGCAAAAAGAAATGAAGTTTAAGATACAGCAATACCAAACCGAAGCGGTGAAGAATACCGTCAATGTCTTTATACGCAATTGCAGCCGATTTGTGTCTTTATCGTGGTTTTGTGGGGCGCTTTTCTTGCCGATGTCGCTTAAATAGTGTATTTTTGCGAATAAATAATGTTTTTTGCGATTTATGAGTAAGAAAGTGTTGGAAACCGTTCTCAAAGTGCTGCTTTGGGGATTTTTGTCGCTTATCGTTATCATTGGTGTGGCGCTTTCGGTGGTTGTGTGGGTGCTTTCGCCCGAAAAACTCACCCCGATTGTCGAGGATGCCACCAACGAGTTTCTCGCCGATGCGCATTGCTCGATTGAGCGCGTGGAACTCACCGTGTGGCACACGTTCCCCTACGCCACTATCGAAATCGATGGAGTTAACATCACATCTTCGGCTTTCGACAGCATCCCCGACGAGCAGCGGGCTACCCTACCTGCCGATGCCGACACTCTTCTGTCGTTCAACCGTTTCCGCCTCGGCATCAATCTGCCGGCTATCTCCACCGGGCGCATCTCGCTCAACGACATTATGCTCGACGCGCTGAAGGTTAATGCCGTCGCGCTCAACGATTCGGTTGCCAACTGGAACATCGTCCCTCCCGGCGAGGAGGACACCACACAGGAGTCGCTTTCAATTCCCGACATCGTGGTTAATTCGGTGGAACTCACCCACTGCCGCGGCATCCGGTTTGTGTCGATTGCCGATTCTATCGAGGCTTCGGCGGGTATCACCGCCGCTCAGATTAAGATGGCGGAAAACGATAAGTTGCAACTCCTTTTCGATTCATCGCTGTCGCTGGCTCTCGCCAACGACCGCTTGCTCAAGTCGCTGCCGCTCAATGTCAATGGCTTCATCGGCTGGAAGGCGGCTGAGCCGTTGCACGTTTCGCTCGACGATTGGAATGTGAGAATTGCCGACAATCCGTTGCTGCTCTCTACCGATTGCAATCTGGAGTCGCCTATGATGGTGAACAGCCTCGACTTGCGCCTCGGCGCGGTGAAGTTTGCCTCGCTCGTCGATTATCTCCCCGACAGTTACGGCAAGATTTTCAAGCGATTGAAAACCGATTTCTCGGCACGCCTCGATGCCTCGCTCACCAAGCCGTTCAATCTCGAGGCAGACTCGATTCCGTCGCTCGACATGACGCTCGAAATCCCGAAAAGCTACATCATCGGTCCGCGCGGACGCAAAATCGACAACATTGCGATGCTGGCTCAGGCGGTTATCGATGGCGACAACCTCGACAACAGCAAGATTCATCTCAAGAATCTCTCCGCCGTTGGCTCGTCGATACACATCCGCCTCACCGGAAACGCCTCAAGGCTCCTCTCTAATCCGCTCATCGACGGCGAATTGACTTGCAACGCCAACATCAGCGACGCGCTTTCGTTTTTCGACCTCAACCTCCCCTATTCGGTCGATGGAAATGTCGATGCCGACACTCAAATCGATTTCGCTCTCAACGACATAACTTCCCGGCGATACCACAAGATTGGCATGAAGGGAAAACTCACCCTTAGCGACTTGCGCTACTCTTCTGCCGCCGACACTATCGACCTCTATGCCCACCGCGCACGCTTCGATATGGGCTCGAAGGAGAGTGTGAAGGGCACCGAAGGGCGTGTGCACAACAATCTGCTCCGCGCCCATTTCGACATCGACTCGCTCGACATGAATCTCTACGGCTCTCACCTCAAGGTGATTAAAGGGGTGTCGAATGCCGCTTTGTCGGGCAATCCGCCGCGCAAAGGGAGCAGAGTCATCCCGATGGGCGGCAAAATCAGTGCCGAGAAAGTGCAATTTTCATCGCCCGATTCCTCGTCGGTGCGTCTCAACAACATCGAGTGCCTTGCAGTGTCGCGTGCCACCGACTATTCGCCTCTGCCGCAGCTCAGCCTCGACATCAAGGCGCAACGAGGCAGCGTTGTGAACCGCATTGCGCGCGGAAACCTCCGCGATGCCGATATCAGCCTCGCATTGTCGCCGCGCAAGCCTCGCAACAACGCGCTGCTCAACCGTCGCATTGACTCGCTTGCGAGCATCTACCCCGCTCTGTCGCGCGACTCGCTCCTCGTCTTGGCTCGACGCGGAAACCGCGCCCGCACTTCGCTCGACAAGCGAGAGACTCTCGATTTGAGCGTCGATACAGCCACCCGCGGATTGTTGCGCCGCTGGTCGCTCGAGGGAAGTCTCATTGCGCGCCGCGCCTCGTTGCGCACCCCTTATTTCCCGCTGCGCAACCGCATCACCAATCTCGATTTGTTCTTCAGCACCGACAGTGTGCTGCTCAATAGCGGCAAATACTCCGCCGGGCGCAGCTCGTTTGACATGAAGGGCGGCATCCGCAACATCCGCTCTACTCTCATGGGGAGCAAGCGCCGTCCACTACTGGTGAATTTCACCATCGACAGCGACACGCTCGATGTCAACGAACTTATCAAGGCTGCCTATGCCGGCTCCAATTTCGCCCTCAGCGACAGCACTTTCGTCTTCAACGATGACGAAGACGACGATATAATCGCCACCGGCGACACTTCGGTTACGGCGTTCATCATCCCGCGCAACATCGACATGGATGTGGATGTCTCAGCCAAAACGGGATTCTATTCCGACCTCAAACTGCGCAACCTCGGTGGCTGCCTGCAGATTCACGACGGCGCGCTCCGCCTCGACGATATTCGCACCGAGAGCGATGCCGGCGGAATGACCATGGATGCCATCTACGCCACCACCAACCGCGATTCCATCCACTTTGCGATGGACCTCTCGATGGACAGTGTCCACATTAGCCGCTTCATTGACATGATGCCGGCTGTAGATTCGCTCATGCCGCTTCTCAAGTCGATGTCGGGAATCATCAAGGCGGATATCGCGGCAAGCGCCGATATGGACACCTCGATGAATCTCATCATGCCTTCGCTCACCGCCGCTATGAAACTCCATGGCGACAGTCTCGTGCTGTTCGACTCCGAAACTTTCGCCAAGGTGTCTAAAATGCTCTTGTTCAAGAACAAAAAACGCAATATGATAGACAATATGTCGGTGCAGATTGTGGTGAAAGACAATGTAATGCAACTCTACCCGTTCATGTTCACTATGGACCGCTACAAACTCGGTGTGATGGGCAGCAACGATTTCGCGCTCAACCTCGACTACCACGTTTCGGTGCTCAAATCGCCCATCCCGTTCAAGTTTGGCTTGAATATCAAGGGTAATGCCGACAATATAAAATTCAGCCTCGGTCGTGCCCGATTCAAAGAGGGCGAAGTGGGTGCTTCGCTTGCTGTTGTCGAGGCTCAACGTGTGAATTTGCGCCGCGAAATCGACCGCGCATTCCGCCGCGGTGCCGCTGCCGCTCTCAATTCCACCCTCAATGTCTCCACCGGAACTTATTCTGCCGGCGGTGAGAATCTCTCCCATGCCGACAGCCTCAAACTTATGGAACAAGGTCTTATCGAAAATACTTCCCGCCCTCTCTCCAAGGAGGAAATCCGCGCTGCCGAGCGTCGCACCGAGGCTGCCCGCAAGGAGGCGGAGCGTCGCCGCAAGCGCATCGAGCAAGAAGCGATGCGCCGCGCCGAGGAAAACCTCAAAAATGGTGTTGGTGGTTACTAAACTATAACTAATTATGACAAAAGACATTAACGATATAAAAAATGCTCTTGCGGCTTATCTGTCGCGCCGCGGCGTGCCGGAGTTCTCGCTCAAAGCTGCGCTCGTGGATATGGACGGCGTGCTCTACGACTCCATGCCGCGCCATGCCCGCGCATGGGTGAAGATGATGGCAAGCCTTGGGATTGATTGCCCCGAGGAGTATTTCTACCTCTATGAGGGAATGACCGGCGCCGCCATCATCAACCGCATTTTCAAGGAACGCGGCATGGGCGAGGTGTCGCCCGAGGAGGCGAAACGTCTGTATGCTATCAAGGCTGCCAATTTCGTGGCTCTCGGACAACCCGAGATGATGCCGGTTACTATCGACATCCTCAGCGACCTGCGCGACAATGGGGTGAAGCGGGTGTTGGTTACCGGTTCGGGGCAGCAATCGGTGCTCGACCGCCTGAGCCGCGACTATCCCGGCATTTTCCCCGATGACTGCCGCGTTACTGCCCGCGATGTGGTTCACGGCAAGCCTGCTCCCGAGCCTTACGAGAAAGGGATGGCGCTTGCCGGCGTGGCTCCCTGTGAGGCGATAGTGATTGAAAACGCGCCTCTCGGCATCATGGCAGGGCACGCTGCAGGCTGCTTCGTTATCGGTGTTACCACCGGTCCTATCCCCGAGGCTGAAATGTGGAAAGCGGGTGCCGACCTGCTTTTCCCCTCGATGAGCGAATTTCATGCGCTCCTTCCAGATATTTTATCCATTCTCAAACCTCATAATTTATGACACAGAAACTGCTATTTTCCAACGATTTCAACACCGCTCTCAACGAGATTCTCGCCGATTGCGCTTACAACCGACTGTTTGTCATCACCGATGTTAATATCGACCGTTATGTGATGCCCCGCATCGCCGACAACCCCCACATTGCCTCGGCGGTGAAAATCGTTACGAAGTGTGGCGATGTGAACAAGAATATCGACACCCTCGCCGGTGTGTGGAACGGCTTGCAGCAAGGCGGAGCCACTCGCCACTCGATGGTGCTCAACATTGGCGGCGGCGTGATTACCGACATGGGCGGTTTTGCCGCTTCCACTTTCAAGCGCGGAATGAAGTTTGTCAACATCCCCACCACTCTGCTCGCCGCTGTCGATGCCGCCGTGGGTGGCAAAACCGGCGTTAATTTCAACGGCTACAAGAACGAAATCGGGGTGTTTAACGAGGCTGACGCGGTGCTCATTTCGTCATGTTTCTTCAACACTTTGTCGCTCACCGAACTCAAATCGGGCTATGGCGAGATGGTGAAGCACGCGCTGCTCAGCGACCGCGACTCGCTCAACGAAATCCTCGATTTCCACTTCGAGGATGTTGCCGGAGACACTCTCCTTGCGCTCGTAACCAAGTCGGTGCAGGTGAAGAAACGCATCGTGGAGGAGGACCCCACCGAGAAGGGTATCCGCAAGGCGCTCAACCTCGGGCACACCGTGGGCCACGCTTTCGAGAGCCTCGCCATGAAGCGTCTCGCGCCGGTGCCTCACGGATATGCCGTGGCTTGGGGTATCATCACCGAACTGGTGTTGTCGCATTTCGCTCTCGGGTTTGATTCCTCGCTTCTCGACCGCCTCGGAAAATACATCGTCGAGCACTACGGCGCTTTCTCGTTTGGCTGCGACGACTACGATAATCTCATCTCGCTTATGCGCCACGACAAGAAAAGCAGCGCAGGCGAACTCAATTTCACGCTCCTGCACGATGTGGGCGAGGTGGAAATCAACTGCAATGTCGAGGAGAAGGACCTCCGCGACGCACTCGACATCACCCGCGACATCATGCCCATTTAATCGTCTCTTACTCTAAATCTCAATATTATGAAATTTCAACTTGTTTTTCTCTCTTTGATAGCCGCATTTGCCGCCCGGGCGCAGATGCCGTCGGTTATCAACTATCCCGCCCCGACAGGCTCGGGGATGAGCATTTCGCAATTCTATGCCGCCACTCGGCACCAGCCGCGCGAGTTTATCGACTCTCTAATCACCGACCGTGTGCTCCACGGCGATGTGCCGCAGGCGCTACGCCACTGGGCGCTCATTTCCGACACGCTCGCCGATGCCACCGGGGCTATGCACTCGGTTACGTTTGCGGTTTCGCCCGATGTGCTCGCTATCGGCTCCGACAGCGACTATCTGCGCGTGCCTATGCTCCCGGCAACCGCCACTCGCATCGCCGATATGCTCGACGCGCTGCTCCCCACTCGCAAAATCTCCAACCTCATCCACAAGCATAGCACGGTGAAACTCACGCCGCATCCTATGACCCCCGACAGCACTATGATTACCATGCGCATCTTCATCCGCCACGATTCTATCGTGAAATCGCAGATGGCAGAGCAGAATGCCACCCTCGGGATGCTCATCGCCGGGCACAAAAAGGATGTGGTGATTACCAACCGCATCGACTCTCTCCCCGACAGGGTGCACATCTACGGCTGGCACTACCCCGACGGCAAGAACATCCAGCCGCTCTATTCGGGGCACACTTTGCCGCATGTCGATTACAGCCACGGCATCCGCCTGGTGTCGCGCGACTTGCTCATCGACGGCGTGCCTCGTCGCCTCGACGACATCCTCGCCGACCCGGTGTTGTATGCCATTTTCAGCGATGAATCCGAGCCGATGACGCGCTGCCGCTACTTCTATTAAAAACTAAACTATCCTACATAAATGAAACGCATTATCCTTAATTTCGTATTCCTGTTTGCCTCGCTCGCGGCTCTCGCTGCCGGAGTGCAGGAGAGTATCTTCAAATTTGCTTCCGACTCCACTTTGCGCGCCGCTTCGCTCGGTATCAGCGTGGTGAGAATCTCGGATTGCGTCGAAATCGCCGGCTGCAACTCACGGATTGCACAAATCCCGGCTTCCACGATGAAATCGCTCACTTCGGCAACCGCGCTTGCCGTGCTCGGCAGCGATTTCACTTTCAAAACCGAGGTGAAACTCGTGGGAAAACTCAAGAAAAACCGCCTCGAAGGCTCTATCGTGGTGTGTGGCGGTTGCGACCCCACTCTCGGCTCGAAATACATCGACGGGCAGCCCGATATCATCTTCGAAATCGTTGACGCACTCAAGGCGCGCGGTATCCGCAAGATTAAGGGCGCAATTCTCTTCTCCCCCGACGAAAATTCGGTGATGAGCATTGCCCCCACATGGATGATGGAGGACCTTCCGCTCGACTACGGCGCCGGGGTGTATCCTTTCAACTACAAAGACAACGCTTTCGACCTGAGTATCGAGATGGCTGACGCCGAGGTGCTCGGCACAAAAGCAGTGCCTGCCGATGTCGATTTCGACGTGGTGAACCACTGCGTTCTTGCCGATTCCACCGATGTTTTTGCCACTTCCTACCCCGAAATTATGCGCTTCCCCGAGGACCGATATTTCCACATCTACGGCAATATGCTCCCCGGAACCCGCACCCTCAGCTTCAACTGCTCGATGCCTTCGCCGCAAACCTATTTTCTCCGCTCTTTGGAGAAGGCTCTGCGCGAAGCCGACATCGACTACGACTATAACGAAGACACCGCTCTCGACAACACCGACAATTCCACCTCACTTCTCACCCACCAATCGGTGCCGCTCCCCGAGATTGTGCGCTCGCTCCTCTACCGCAGCGACAACATGTTCACACAGGCGCTCCTCATGACCGTGGGGCATCATTTCTGCGGCTCTTACAACGCCGCCGAGGGCATCAAGGCGGTGTATCGCTTCTGGAAGAACGCCGGACTCGATGTTACCGCGCTCTGGATGAAAGACGGCAGCGGACTCTCGCGAAACAACAAGGTGAGCGCGGAATTTCTCTCCAAAATGCTCGCTCTTGCGCAGTCGGGAACGATTGGCGATATCAATTTCGCAGCGCTTTTCCCGCGCCTCGGTGTCGATGGCACAGTGAAACGCTTCATGAGCGGAACCCCCTTTGCCGGCAAGATTTGCATGAAATCGGGCAGCATGGGCGAGGTGCAATGCTACACCGGCTATTTCCCCGCCGATGAGCCGCAATACACCATCACTTTCCTCGTGAACAATTTCGGTTGCTCGCGCGGCGAGCTCCATTCCAAGCTCGAATCGATGCTCCTCTCGCTTCTCCCGGCACTGCAATAACCCCGAGAGCTCCTTTCTCCCATTTTCTTTTGCTTTTTTTGTTTTTATAACTACCTTTGTGGATATAGTTTAATTTTATTCTTATGGACGGCGGTATTAAAGCAATTTTGTCGCAAGTGTATGAACTCGAGGGGCTACTTCTGCTCATCGACAATCACGGCAAGGAAACCAACAAACTTGTGTATCAACTCATTGCCGAAAAGGCTGAAAACATCTCACAAATGGCGAAAATCCTCGATGATTCCGAGCCTTTGCCGGAACCGGAACCAACCCCGATGCCGGAACCGGAGCCGGTGGAGCCGGTGGAGCCGGAAATCCCCGATACTCCCGAGCCAATGCAGGAGCCGGAGCCAATGCAGGAGCCGGAGCCTGTGTTGGAGGAGCTGCCCGACGAATTTGCCGACGATGATTATGACGACGATTTTGTCGATGACTCCGAGTATTCCGAGTCGGAAGAGCTCCCCGAAGAACCCGAGGAGCCGGAATATATCGACGAGGAACCGGAACTGCCCGAGGAGCCGGAAATCTCCGATGATTTCGACATTGTTGACTCCCCCGCTATCCCCGAAGATGAGCCGGTGTTCAACGATGTGATTACTCGCTCGATGGCGCACGACGATTTCCGCAAAATGCTCACTCTTAACGACAAGTTCCGCTTCCGCCGCGAACTTTTCGAGAATAGCGAGAAGCTGTTTGCCGACGCCCTCAACACTATCGACGCGATGCGCTCCTACGCCGAGGCTGAGGACTATTTCTTCAACACCCTCGAATGGGACAAGGAGTCGGAGGAGGTCGACGAATTTATGTCGAAACTCAAAGCCTATTTTGAATCATGAGCGGTAAACTTTTTGTAGTCCCCACCCCGGTGGGCAACCTCGACGATATGAGCGTGCGCGCTGTGCGCACCCTCAAAGATGCCGATTTAATCCTTGCCGAAGACACTCGCACCAGCAGCGTGCTCATGAAGCATTTCCAAATCGACACCCACATGATTGCGCACCACAAGTTCAACGAGCATGAGGCTGTGGGTAAGGTGGTTGAACGCCTCAAAGCGGGCGAGACCATCGCTCTGGTGTCGGATGCCGGAACGCCGGCGATTTCCGACCCCGGTTTCCTCCTTGTGCGCGAATGTCGCCGCGAGGATATCGAGGTGGAATGTCTCCCCGGTCCCACCGCTTTTGTCCCGGCGATTGTCAATTCCGGACTCGCCTGCGACCGTTTCTGCTTCGAGGGGTTCCTCCCGCAGAAGAAAGGTCGCGCCACACGCCTTGCCTCCCTCGCCGACGAACAGCGAACGATGATTTTCTACGAGTCGCCGCTCCGATTGCTCAAGGCGCTGCAACAGTTTGCCGAGGTGTTTGGCGGCGACCGCCCCGCTTCGGTGAGCCGCGAAATCTCTAAAGTACACAATACCACCCACAATGGCACTCTCGACGAACTTGTGGAGTATTTCACCGCCAACGCGCCACGCGGCGAGATTGTAATCGTCGTCGAAGGGCGCCCACAACCTGAATCAACCCCCAAAAAAGACAAATATGCCCAATTCAAATTCGCCGCTCGAAAAGCCCGACTCGAGCAAGACTCCGACGATAACGACGACTCCATGGAAGAGGAATAACGCCCCCGTGAGGCAGTGGAACGCGCTCCACGTGCAATGCTCGGTAACGGTTTGCGACCCGGGATGCAATTCCGGCTTCGGCTATGGAAAATCGGTGTCGCGTACCGACCTTGTGCCGGGGCAGAATCTCTTGGACCTGCTCGGCGACAAATTCCGGTCGCTCCTCGGCGACAGGGTTCCGGCGCTTGTTTTCCTCGGTTTCGACAGCGAAAGCATCTTCCTGAGATACGACAATCGGGAAATCACCGTTCCCACCGACAAAACACACAATTTTGAAAAGGTGCCACTCGACTACGCCTACGCCGAATTGAGCATATCCACAGAATACAGTTTCACCGACTACATTCCGGTAGAATACGACCTCTGCACTTCGCAGCAATGGGATGAACTCAACCGAGCCTGCGCCACAGGAGACTCCGAGGCGCTCACAGCCGCAGGATACATCCGCTGGTATGGTTGCCCGCGCATCGGCGTCGAGAAAGACTGGCGCGAGGCAAATCGGCTCTGGAAATTGGCTGCCGGCAACGGAAACCTCCGCGCCACGACCTGCCTTGCGGTGTCGTATCTCTACGGCGAAGGGATTGAGCACGACATCCACAAAGGCGCGGCGATGCTTCTCAAGGCTGTGGATGCCGGCGACGTGAAGGCTAAGCGCTTCTATGCCATCCACCTCCTCGGCGCTCCCATTGAAGGCGATTTCAACACCGTCCTCGCCCTCGATATGCTCTACGACGCCTATCTCAACGGCGACATCAAGGCTCTCGAATACCTCGGTTTTGCCGCCTTCGAGTATGGCGATGACCGGTGGAAGGAGAAGTCTTTCGAGCTCCTGCAAATCGGTGCCACGCAATACAAATCCGACATTCACGCCTACTACCTGTGGCGATGCTATGTCGAAGGCATCGGAGTGGAACCCGACCAACAACTTGCCGACAGTTGGCTCAAAACCGCGGCAGACCGCCGTTTCCCCACCGCCCAATACTATTGGGGCTTGAAGCTGTTTGAGGACTATGACGATGTGGAAAAGGCGCTGAGATATCTCACCGATGCTGCCGACAATGGCGACACCGAGTCGATGTTTCTCACAGCCTGCATCCTTGGCTCTCGGGAGGAGAATGAGCGCGCAACCCGCTATCTCTCGCTCTATGCCGAATCTGCTCCCCGAGCAGATGCGTTCTTCGCTCGCGAGATGCTGCGCCGCAACCACATCCCCAACCTCTGCGACATCTATCCGGTGGAAATCGACAACGACGACTTCCCCACCCTCTACTGCCGCATCGAGACTTCGACCGACGACCCGCTTCTCACCGGTCCTTCGGGTCTCGGGCGCTTCGTTACCCCCGAAGGCGCCGTATTCATCGGCGATTTTCACCTTTCTCCGGCACTCGCCTACTGCGCCGACGGCTGCTACTTCGACCCCAATCGCAACATCACAATCGACCGGTGCCACATCAACCGAAATATGCGTCTGTCGGGCGTTTTCTGCGAAAAATCGCCCAATAAAACAGTCTATCGCCAATACGACGACGGCAAAATCGTCGGCATCGAGGTTATACAGACCGCCGACGGAAATTACACCGCCTATTACGACGGAAAGCCGCTCCCGCTCGGCATCGAATCTGTCGATTACACCGGCGAATCCCCGACATCTCTTGCCGTGGTTTTCTCCGATGGCACCGCTTATTCCACCACCGGTTGCTGCCACCGCGGCGAACCTGTGAGCACCGACTATTTTACGACCATCGTAGCCTACCCCGATGGCTCGGATTTTGAATCGGTGAACTCGCTGCACGGCCTCACGCCCCACGGCATCGGCAAGATGAGATATCCCGATGGCTCGATGCTCTACGACATCTGGGATAACGGCACCCCGGCAAACCCCGGCAATGCCATCCCGATGGGCACGAAAATCGAGGTGTCGATGCCATCCCCTTTTGGTGAGACTTTCGCCGAAAAATCGGTGCTTTCACTCCTTAGAATCACCTACCCCGACGGCTCCATCTATTCGGGCTACCGCCTCAACCACATGCCGCATGGCGAAGGGAGGTACACCACTAAAAAGGATGGTTTCACCACTCACTACATCGGCAATTTCGAGAACGGATTGCTCGATGGAATCGCGCGTGTCGAAAAATATGCCCCAGGCTGCTACACCCCCACCGTGGAATATTGGTATTTCAACTACGGCAAGCAGATGGAACGCTCCTACAATCTCGATTGCGACTACTCCGAAATCGATGACTACGAGCCCGAACAGCCCGAAATCGAGGAGGATTAACCGCTGCAATTTGAGTTAAAAAAGATAAATTATGACATACACAAATCAATATTTATCTATATTTGCGTCGTGAAGCCGTTGATTTTACACATCTGCTTCATTTTCAGATATTTCTTTAACTTAATGGTATATCATTATGAAAAAGTTCGTTTTTTTCGCGACTGCATTCCTTGCTATCACTGCTATGTTGTCGTCTTGCAATGAATCAAAACTCAAAGAGGCTGAGGCTCACAACACCGAGCTTACCGACTCTTTAACCACCGTTATGGCTGCTCAAGACAGCCTTCTAAGCATTCTCACCGAAATCACCGATGGAATGAACCAAATCAAGGAGATGGAGAAAATCCTCACTTCCACCAACCTCAACTCGGAAACTCCCTCCAAGAAAGAGGAAATCCGCGCCAACATGGTTGCTATCCAGCAGGCACTCATCGCTCGTCGCCAGCAACTCGAGAGCCTTGAGAAGAAACTCCGCATCTCTAACGCATCCAATGCCAAACTCCAACGCGCTATCGCTTCTCTCAAGGAGCAGATTTCGCAACAGGAAACCACTATCGCTCAACTCGAGTCAGCCCTTCGCGAGGCTAACATCAAGATTGAAAGCCTTAGTTCGCAGGTAAACGAGCTCGGCAACCAGGTTGAAACCGTTACCAACGAGAAAAGCGCTGCCGAAGCCGAAGCACAACGCGTGGCAAACGAGATGAACGAGTGCTTCTACGTTATCGGTTCCAACAAGGAATTGAAAGCCAACAACATCATTTCCAAGAAGTTCCTCGGAAAGACCAAAGTGCTTGAGGGCGATTTCGACCGCACCTACTTCACTAAAGCCGACAAGCGCACTCTCTCGCAACTCCCGCTTCACGCCAAGAATGCGAAAATCCTCACCAAGCACCCCGCCGGCTCTTACGAAATCATCGACATCGACGGCTCCAAGGTGTTGAAAATCAACAACCCCACCAAGTTCTGGGAATTGTCTAATTTCCTCGTTATCGAAATCAACTAAATTCCATAACTACGCCCTCCGCCCAACAAGCGGAGGGTTTTTATTTTTATACGCATCTTGCCTCCTCTTTCACTCGAACTATCATCGTTCTTCACACTCGCAGTGTGTTCCATTGTTTGCGCTGTCATTCGATGGGGACACATGTGCCGCCCATACGACAAGAATGCGGCTTACTTCTATCCTTCCCGCAAACTCGTTACCGTTTTCTTCCTCCTTTTCGCCACTCTGATTGCCTCGGTGGTAAACTGGAACGACTTCGACGCCCGTTTCTACGCCCGGAATTTCGTCATTCTCTATATCCCGGCATTCGCCTCGCTGATGTTCCGCAGCTATTTCGGCGGAATCACCCGCAAGTGGATTTTCGCATACATCCTTTTCGCCTCGCCGTCGATTGTGATGCTGATTTTGCTCTTTTTCCTGGCTTGCCGCGGCGGAGATTCACTCAGCAATCATATTACCGAAATCGAGACAATAGTTGACGCGCTTTCGCTGCTTGGCGCAATCCAGCTGTTTGTAGTATCGCGGTGGCTCGGCAAGAAAATCATCAACTACATCCACGGCGAATACTCCTCGGAGGATGATTTCCCGGCAAAATTTGCCAAAACCATCATCATCCTGCCCAACATTGTGTGGCTTCTCGCTTTCGTGGTGCCGCTGTTCAATTCGCCCACCGCTATCGCGTGCTACAACTTCCTCATCACGGCATTCGGCATTGCGCTTCTGCTCCTCATTCTTCATCCGCAGCGCTCCTCCTCAGCCGAAATCGAACGCTCGGTGGCAGAATTTGTCAACCAAGATGTTATGCTTGAGAAATCGGAGGATTCCATGGCAATTTCAAGGCAAATTCAACTTCCGGGACCGCTGAAAGACCGCCTCGAGCAGCAAATTCGCGACATTATAACCGGCGAGCAGCTCTATCTGCAGCCACACTTCACCAAAAACGACCTTGCAAAGCGTCTCGGCACCAATCGCACCTATCTCACGATTGTGTTCAGGGAGCGGTTCTCATCATTCTACTTCTACATCAACTCGCTGCGACTGGCTTATGCCGACAGGCTCATTGCACAGAATCCCGGCATTTCGCCTGCAGAACTCGCCGCAAGTAGCGGCTTCGGCTCGGTGCGCACCTACAACCGGGTGAAGAAACACCTCGCCAACAGTTAAGGGGCAGCCATCGAGGAAACTATGGTCGAATTTGCCAGCTTTTATCTCTTAGTATCAAGTTCACATCACCCGATTAAATCTCAATATATCGGTTTTACAACCTCCACCCTCATTCCGAGCGCATTGATGATGCGATAAAACGCACCTACACTGGGTACGATGACTCCATTCTCCACCTTTGATATATATGATTTGGTGGAGTGGATTCGTCTTGCCAACTCTGTTTGGGTTACTTTTGCCTCCTTGCGCGCATTGAGCAGTATCTGCCCCGAATAGAATGAGAGTGCATCCTCTTCTGCCTTGATACGCTCAGGAGTCCCCTCTTTGCCAAACTTCCGGTCAAGAACAAGGTCGTAGTCAACGATTTGATGATTGTTTGTCTGCATAATATGCCTCCTTAATCTTAAATTATCATCTACAACCAGGTGAAGAAACACCTCGCCAACAGTTAGGGGCTTACCACTCGATTTGAAGACGGGCACCCACGGCGTTGATTATGCCGCCCGAATCGTTCACTCCGAAATTGTACTCGTTGTAATAGTAGAGGCGCTGTGAAATGAGCGTGTAGGTTACACCGAGGTTTATCGCCGATTTCGAGCCAAGCGGGAATCGGAAACCCACTGTGGGGCTAATGTACATACTGGCATCGTCGTCGATGTAGCGGTCGCCCACTGCAATGTAACTGGAGCTTACCAGGAGCGATGCTCCGATTTTACACTCTATGAATGGCTGCACACCGCCGTTGCCGAAGGTGTAGCGCAGGTCGGCGTACAGCGGTATCATCACGGCTGTTGTTCCGGGTTGGTTTTCGTGATTTCCCTGCGGATATTTGTCCCACCAACTGATGTTGTCCTTAGTGAACAAGACAGTGGCACCGAGTCCGGCTCCGATGAAGAAATTGGGGGTGAATGCCGCACCGTGAGTGGTGAGAATCTCGAGCATGTTGGCTTTGTAGTCGCCAAAACCGGCAAGGTATCCCGCTTCGAGAAAACCTTTGTAAGAGCCACCGCTGGTGGCGGCGGCATAGGCGGCATTATTGAACGAGGATTGGGCGGAAGCGGTTGCCACAAGGGTCAAGAGCGTCAATACTATTGAAAATATGCGTTTCATTTTGTCTGATTTTTAAAGTTTCCTCAATCGGCGGAACGAACGGAACACCTCTCCGCCAATCCACACAACCGAAGTTACTGCAAAGATACACAAAAAATCGATAAAATTTATTGCCTCCACGTTGAACATCTCTCCACCGCAGTAAATAATGAGAATTTGTCCGAAAAATATCATTAATAGCGTAAAAAAGAACACTTTACTTTCGGTAGCCTTGTAGAATGCGGTGTGTCCGGTCATGAACGATTTGGCGTTGAACAGGTTCCAGAACTGGAGAGCGACAAAGAAAGTGAAGAAATAAGTGAGTTCGTGGGCACTGATGAAGTCGTTCTTGGAGTAGTGGAAATTGAAGAAATTGGCAAAATAGTCGCCGATACTAAAGTCGGTTATCGAGTCGAGCGGGCACTGGTGGAGATACTGCATGAAGCCGAAAAGCACCGCCACTAATACGAGTCCGATCCCAATGATAAACCAAGCCATCGGGCGAGTGATGATGAAATCGCTCGGGCGGCGCGGCTTGTTCTCCATCACCTCCTCGGAGGGTGGGAGCGATGAGAGCGCGAGCGCGGCAAATGTGTCCATAATGAGGTTTACCCAGAGCATTTGCGTTACGGTGAGCGGCGATTGCTTGCTGGTGAATGCGCCGATAAGCACTATGAGGCAGGCTACCACGTTCACGGTGAGTTGGAACAGGATAAACCGCTGTATGTTCTGGTAGAGCGAGCGTCCCCACATCACGGCGCGCGTGATGCTGGCAAACGAATTGTCGAGGATGGTGATGTCGCTCGCCTCCTTGGCTACCGATGTGCCGTCGCCCATCGACAACCCCACTTGTGCGGCATTGAGAGCCGGGGCGTCGTTGGTGCCATCGCCGGTAACCGCCACTACTTCGCGCTGTTGCTGAAGCAGTTGCACAAGGCGAGCCTTGTCGGATGGTCGGGCGCGCGACATGATTTTGAGCGCCTTCACTATCTTGGATGCCTCATCATCGCTGAGGGCTGCAAAATCGGGTCCGGAGATGTGTTGCAAAGCGGTGCAAGAGTCGCTCCACAGCCCCACTTGCCGCCCAATCTCCATGGCGGTGCCGGGGGTGTCGCCGGTTACGATTTTCACGTCGATTCCGGCGTTTACACACATCTTAATGGCGTCGGGAACCTCCTCGCGCACCGGGTCGCTGATTGCTGTGATTCCTATGAATGTGAGCGGCACAGCCACATTGCCATCGACGATGGCTGCGGCGCCCGCGGGCACTTCGGCATAGGCAAATCCGAGTGTGCGCATCGCCTTGCCTTGATATTCGGCAAGTTTTGCCTCGATTGTGGCGCGGTCGCACCCCGGGGCAAAGGCGGCGGCATTGCGGATGAGGATTTCGGGAGCGCCTTTCACATAGAGCATTCGCTTGCCAAGCGCCGGACTTTCGACCTCGGTAGCCATGAATTTGCGCTCGGTGGAGAAAGGCACCTGCGCAATCACGCGGCACTGCTCGCGCACAGCGAGATAGTCGGTCCCTTCGCTGTCGAGCCAGAGAAGCAACGCTCCTTCGGTGGGATTGCCAATCACGCTCACCTTGCCACCGGTGCGGTCGAGGTGTGCCGACGAGTTGCACGCTATCGATTCGGTTATCTCCTGCTTGAGCGGTGCGAACATCGCTTCGTACACGCTCATGCGGTTCTGCGTGAGTGTTCCGGTTTTGTCGGTGCAGATTACGGTGGTCGCTCCCATAGTCTCGCAGGCGTGCATCTTGCGCACCAAGTTGTTGGTGGCAAGCATTCTACGCATACTCAATGCGAGGCTCAGGGTGATGCTCATGGGGAGTCCTTCGGGCACCGACACCACGATGAGCGTAACCGCAAGCATTATCGTAACGAGGAAATAGTTGATGAAGTCGAAGATTTCAAACGGCGCATAGTCGTAGATGACGAGACGCCCCACAACGATGAGCGCGCCGATGGCGTAGCTGGCGTAGGAGATGAGTTTGCCGAGTCTCTCGAGTTGCTGCGAGAGCGGAGTTTTCACCCCGTTGTCGATTTGAGCCGACTCAAACACTTTGCCGTATTCGGTGGCATCGCCCACCCGCTCGATGCGCAACACACCGCTACCCTCGCTCACCGACGAGCCGCGGAGCAGCATATTGGTGGGATAGGTGGCTTCGGGTTTTGCCATCTCGGGGAGGTGGGATTTCACTGCCGAGGGTTCGCCGGTGAGCGAACTCTCATTGACAATGAGCGACACCGAGTCGAGCAATGTGCCGTCGGCGGGGATTTTCTCCCCTGCCTCCACCAGCACGATGTCGCCCACCACAATGTCGCGGCGCGGCACCTGGGTGATGGCTCCGTTGCGCATCACCTTCACCGGGATGTCGTCGTTGAACTTGCTGAGCATCTCAAACTTCTTGTTCGCGCTCAATTCCAGGATGAAACCTATCACCGTGGCGAGCATTATCGCCACAAAGATGCCGGCAGGCTCGAGAAACACATGAAGCCCCTTGTCGAGCGAGAACACCTCGTAGAACGAGATGCCTATCGAGAGCAACAGCGCCACCAGGAGTATCTTGATGAGCGGGTCGTTGAATTTCTCTACAAACTGCGACCACACCGACGCCTTGGGTGGCGGCGTGAGCAGGTTGGCTCCATGCAATCGTCGGCTCTCCTCCACTTGCGCGGTGGTGAGTCCGAGTTTCTTTATTTCAATCTTGTTCATTATCTCCTATCTATTGAATTTTAGCGGATGCGATGCCACGTTGTCGGCAACAACGCCATCGCTATATATACAATTACCATTGACAAAAGTTTTAGACACACGGCTGTGGAACGTGGTTCCTTCGAGCGGCGACCAACCGCATTTCGAGAGAATCTCCTCCTTGGTGATGGTGTAGCGCGTGTTGGTGTCGATTAGCACCATGTCGGCATAGTATCCGGGGCGGAGAATCCCGCGGCGGTCGATGTTGTAGAGCATCGCCGGCGCGTGGCACATCTTTTCCACCAGCGTAACCGTGGAGAACACCCCTTGGCGCACCAGCTCGAGCATCATGATGAGCGAGAACTGCACATAGGGGGAGCCGGAAGCCGCCGTGAGCGCGCCACCCTGCTTCTCGCTGAGCAGATGCGGAGCGTGGTCGGTGGCGATGAGGTCGATAGCGCCGTTGTTCACGGCATCGCGCAACGCATTGCGGTCGGCAGTGGTCTTGATTGCCGGGTTGCACTTTATGCGGGTGCCGAGCGAGGCGTAATCGTTGTCGGTGAACCAAAGGTGGTGCACACACGCCTCGGCGGTGATGCGCTTATCCATTAGCGGCTCAGCCCAAAACAGCTCCAACTCGCGGGCTGTGGAGATGTGCGCCACATGGAGCCGTGTGCCATATCTGCGCGCCAGTTCCACAGCGCGCTCGGTGCACACATAGCACGCCTCGGCACTGCGGATGAGCGGATGATAGAACACCGAAAGGTCGTCGCCAAATCGCCCGGTGTAGAACGCGCGGCGCTCGCGGATTATCGCCTCGTCCTCGGAGTGCACCGAGATGAGCGTGCGGCACTCCCGGAACAATCGGTTGAGCGTGTCGCTTTCATCCACAAGCATATTTCCGGTGGAGGAGCCGAGGAACAATTTCACACCTGCCACACGCTTGTTGTCGATAGAGAGCAGCGTGTCGATATTGTCGTTGGTCGCTCCGATGAAAAAACTGTAATTAGCCACCGACGAGCGCGCTGCGATGTCGAATTTCTCCTCGAGAGCCTCTTCGGTGATTGTGAGCGGCTTGGTGTTGGGCATATCCATATACGAAGTTACACCGCCGGCGACGGCAGCGCGCGACTCGCTTGCGATGTCCGCCTTGTGGGTAAGCCCCGGCTCGCGAAAATGCACATGGTCGTCGATACAACCGGGGATGAGAAGCATCCCGGCGGCGTCAATCACCACCTGCGACCGGGCAAGAAGCGCTTCGGGAGCCGCACCATCGCCCATTGCATAGATAAACTCACCGTCAATTGCCACATAGCCGGTGTATTCCCTACCCAGGTTCACAATCCTGGCATTATGTATTGTAATCATTCCGTGCGTTTGTAATTCTTAAACCAGCTGCACACTTTGAGGTTGATAACCCCAAACACTGCCTCGCCAAAGATGCTCGTATTCATCTTGCTCGTGCCGAGCACGCGGTTTTCGAAGATGATAGGCACCTCCACAATCTTGAAGCCATACTTGTAGGCTGTGAATTTCATCTCAATCTGGAAAGCGTAACCCTTGAATTTGATTTCGTCGAGGTGGATAGTGCGAAGCACCTTCGCGCTCCAGCACACAAACCCGGCAGTGGTGTCGCGCACCGGCATCCCGGTGACAATGCGCACGTAAGCCGACGCGTAATACGACATCAGCACACGCCCCATAGGCCAGTTTACCACATTCACCCCGGTGATATATCTCGAGCCGATAGCCACATCGGCGCCATTGACACACGCCTCGTGGAGGCGGAGCAAATCGGCAGGCTTATGCGAGAAGTCGGCATCCATCTCCACGATATACTCGTAGTTGCGCTCCAAAGCCCATTTGAAACCTGCGATATAGGCAGTGCCGAGCCCGAGTTTGCCGCTACGTTCCAAGATGTGCAAGCGGTTGTCGCACTGAGGAATAAGCCCCTTAACGATGGCAGCAGTGCCATCGGGCGAATTATCATCTATAACAAGGATGTCAAACTGATGAGAAAGACCGAGGACAGCCTTGATAATCGCCTCGATATTCTCCTTTTCGTTGTAGGTGGGTATAATAACCACGCAGTCAGACTGAGACATAACAGTATTCATTGAATTTCAGTACAAAGATAGTGCAAACCGAACGCAATACCAAAAGAAAATT
>JBJEKB010000324.1:0-6521 GCA_051878395.1 Muribaculaceae bacterium | reverse complement strand
ACCGCAATTTGCGGCTGGTTATAGTATTGTAATGCCATGTCCATAAAACAAAAAACTTACCCTGAGCGCGCTGTTCTTACGGGAAGCGGGGTAAGTATGTTAGTGCAAAGATACGGCTTTTATTTGAGTTGTGCAAGGGTTTTGGGAGAAAAATTGTGCAAGGCGAGAGAAAAATCAATAAGCTTGCTTAATTGTTTTCCGAGACGCAGCCAATTTTATGCAAAACTAATGATTTGACCGGCTTTTTCACAGGATCAAACTGACAAACCCACGCTGATAAGTTGACCACTTTTTTTAACAACCTCGGCACGGGTGAAACACCCGGAAAGGGGAAATATTCAAAAACATGTTGTAAAACATAAAAACGCTGCAACACATTAAGCCACAAAGATTTAACTACTGTATTTTCATACATTTTTCATCTGCTTCAACAATTTTAAATGTAAAAAATTTTTTTCTCTCTGTAATAATCCCTAACTTTGTAGAAACGAATTTGAATTAACGAAAAAATCTTAAAACAGTGGAAAGGACATTAGTAATACTCAAGCCTTCGGCAATGGCACGCAACTTAGTCGGCAACATCATAACCCGTTTTGAACAAAAGGGGTTGATAATCGCAGGTATGAAGATGATGACACTCACCGAAAGCATCCTCACAGAGCATTATGCCCACCTTGTAGATAAGCCGTTTTTCAAATCCTTACTCGCCTCGATGACAGCACTTCCGGTGATTGTTGTGTGCTTGAAAGGGAAAGACGCAGTGGCTGTGGTTCGCGCCATGACCGGTGCCACCAACTCAAGAAACGCAGCTCCCGGCACTATCCGCGGCGATTTTGGCATGAGCGGACAGGAAAATATCATCCATGCATCCGACTCGGTTGAAAACGCAGAAATCGAACTTCAACGCTTCTTCCGCGCCGATGAGATATTTGAATTCACTCCAGCCAACTTGAAATTTTTGTACGCTCCCAACGAGGCATAATCCCCGACGGAGCAAAGAATGAGAGGGCAAACAATGAATTTAAAGAAGATTACAACAGTATTGGCAATTGCGATGGCAGGGGTTGCGACCGTTTCGGCGCAAAACCTCCAATCGGTGTCGCGCCACGGCAACATGCACGACGACCTCCTCGCATCGCAAACCACAATCAACGACCAGATACGTCTCTCTGAGACCAAAGAATACATGGATATCATATTGCAGGAAGAAAGCGAGCCTGAATTGGATATCTATAAAGAAGGTTGGGAAAGCGACCGCGTTAACCCCTACAAAAACGCCATCGTCCCCGACCGCAAAGTCATCAATGTGAAGGAATTTGCGATGCCTACACCGGGATACATCACATCCCCCTACGGCTATCGCCCCCGTTTCCGCCGCATGCACAAAGGCGTTGACCTCAAAGTGCAAATCGGCGACACAATCCGTGCCGCTTTCGATGGCAAAATCCGCCTCACAAAATACGAGCGCCGCGGCTACGGCTACTACGTAATCGTGCGCCACGAAAACGGACTCGAGACCGTGTATGGACACTTGTCGAAATTCCTCGTTAAGCCCAACGATTATGTGAAAGCCGGCGACCCAATCGCCCTCGGTGGCAACACCGGACGCAGCACTGGTCCGCACCTCCACTTCGAAACCCGCTTCATGGGATACGCTATCAACCCCACCGCGATTTTCGACTTCGACAATCAGACCACACACACCGACACCTATACATTCGACAAGAGCACATTTGAGCGCGGTCGCAACTACAACCCCTACAAAGGTCGTGAACGCTACTACGCAAGCCAGAAAAACAAAAAAGGCTCCAAGGCTACTACCGGTGGAAAAGTGTCGCACAAAGTGCGCAAAGGCGAAAGCCTCTCCAAGATTGCGAAGCGCTACGGCGTGAGCGTCAACCAGCTTTGCCGCCTCAACGGCATCACCCGCTCCACCAAGCTACAAGTGGGCAGAGTGCTCCGCGTGAAATAAACCGTTGAAACGTGTGAAACACCCCGTGTGATTATCCCCGCGTGAAATAAACACAGCAATAATAAACTACAGCGGCTCCCCGAGCCGCTTTTTTCATCCCCCCACCACCCGAGATTTAAACTTCCGGCGCATAAATTCCCTATTATTGTTTTTTAAATCGATTTTAACTAAAAGATTTTGTATCTTTGTAGAAATTTCACGATTTAAAGAAAACGAGATAGAAAGCAAATAGCGATTTAACCGATGTCTCCTATGGATAAATTCAAATATTTTGCATTTATTTCCTATAGCAGCCAAGATTATGCCTGGGGCAAGAGGCTGCAACGCAAATTGGAAGGCTACAGTATGCCTTCCACCTTGTGTAGCCGTCATGGCTGGGAACGAAAACCTATGAGGCCGATATTCTTCGCGCCCACCGACATCCAGCCGGGAGTGCTTGACGAAGAACTTAAAGAACGGCTCAGGGATTCCCGCCATCTTATTGTAATATGCTCTCCACGCTCGGCACAATCGGAATGGGTTGGCAAAGAAATTGAATATTTCCATAGTATCGGACGCACCAAGCAGATTCATTTCTTCATAATTGATGGCATTCCTCATAGCGGAAACCCCGAAACGGAATGTTTCAACCCGATTGTAGAAACTCTCGGCATCCCCGAAATTCTTGGTGCAAATGTCAATGAGAAGGCATTCCGCCTCCCATGGCTAAACAGGGAGCGCGCTTATGTGCAGTTGGTAACAAAACTGCTTGGCGTGGAGTTTGACTCTGTATGGCAACGCCATCGTCGCAGACTCATAACCGGGTCGCTTGCATGGGCAGCCGGGACAATGGCTGTTGCGCTTTCGCTTTTTTCCACATGGGCGCATAACCGCCCTGTTGATGTGTCAGTTGCATTTAATGAGGCCTCAATCCATAACGACTATCTTCCGCCTTTGCACAACGCAATTGTGAGCATTTCTATCGACAACGAAACAAAAACCGACACAATCCCAAGTCTCGACAGCCACTCTATTTTCAAGAACATTCCACACAAAGCTATAGGAAAAGAGGCGAGAATTGTAGTGAATTGTCAAGACTGGTTCCCGGTCGATACCACAGTTTTGCTATCCCAAAACAACACTATCGACATCCGACGTAATCCCGAAATTTATGGCAAAGTGCATTTCAGATTATGGTCCTTCGAAACCGAGAAAGGTGTTGTCGGCACTCCAATTGTCATCGCCGGAATAACAGCGGTTTCCGACACCAATGGTTTTGTGAGATTGTTCATTCCTCTTGAAAAACAAAGAGCACAATACAGAGTGATTTGCGATAAGGCGTTGGAAAATGACACTATCTCGATGCCTATCACAGAAAGTACAGCAATAATTATAAAACAATAACAATATAATATGAAAGCAAATAAATTCATCCGAGTATTTTTTGTGCTTTTATGCCTCGCAGGCACATTTGAAGCACAGGCTATCCTGCAGAAAGGCGTTACATATCGCTATAATGGGAAGAATCCGCGCACGCCTATCGGTGGAGTGTATATCAAGGCCGCTATCGCTGCCAACAATGATGTCAGCAACGATACCACAGGTGTGTTTGTCCTCGCGCTCGACAAGTTGAGGATGGGCGACAAGATTGGGACCGTGAGAGTGGTTAAATCGGGCATGATGGTGTTTAACAAAGATGCCGTTGATGAGTGGGCTGTGCGCAAAGAGCCGCTAAGCCTCATTCTGTGCGACGCCGACGAGTTTCAGCGTCAAAAAGACAACCTGATTGCCATCGGCAGAAGTCAAGCCAAAAAGAAATATGACAGTCAAATCGCCGAATTGGAGAGGGAAAAGCAAGCTCAGCAAATTTTAATCGACGATTATGCCGAAAAACTCGACTCATTGTATCAAAACTATCAAAACGCGTTAAAACACATGGATGAATATGCCGATGTGTTTGCCCGTATCGATGCGAGTGAAGTGGATACTGTTTCGCAACGAGCCATAGAACTGTTTAACAACGGAAAGATAGACGAGGCAATCCTCCTGCTTGAGCAGAACGACCTCATGAGTAAACTCGACGATGCCCTGCGCACCAAAAGCAACGCTCAAGAGTTACGCACTGCTGCCGACAAAGCCGAGGCTCTTGCCGACAAAGACATTGAGAACATCACCAGAAACATTCATGTGCAAATTTCTGCCTATAAAATGAGTTGTCAATGGGACAAAGCCGGAGAATTGCTCAAATCGCTGGCAGACAAGCTCAACACCCCCGAAGCCATTTGGGACTATGGCGAGTTTTGCGGAAATCAAAAAGACTATAATACTGCAGAGACCTATATTAAAAAAGCTATTCAAACGCTTGATAAAGAGCCGAATAAAGAAAGTACAGAATACTTGGATTGCTTAGCAAAATATAATAACGGACTTGGTGCTTTATATACTTGGACACAACGACTATCAGAAGCTGAAGATGCATTAATATTAGCCCTTAGAATTCGAGGACAACTTGTCGAAACAAACCCGACTTTTGAGAAAAAATATGCGACAGTGCAGATGAATCTTGCAAATTTATATTGTTTATCAAACCGTTTCACTGAAGCAGAAGAAATGTATAAATCATCGCTTGAAATATACTCAAAGTATGTAAAAGAAAATCCGAATGAATTTGAACCGGAAATTGCAATGGCTCAAATGAATTATGCACTATTTTGCCAAGACGAATCTCAACGCTTTGAGGAAAGCGAATCATTATTTAAGAGTTCATTGGAGATTACAGAAAGACTATCAAAATCAAATCCCCAGAAATATGAGCCGGATTTGGCAATCACATTATATAATCTCGGGAATTTGTACTATATGACATATCGTTATAATGAGAGCGAAATGTGTCACAAAGCAGCATTGGAAATTAGAGAAAGATTGTCAAAATCTAACCCTGATGCACATTTAATAGACTTGTCGACATCTCTAACTCACTTGGCAAATGTTTATGCCGAACAAAATCGCTTTGATGAGAGTGAAAAATTGTATTTGAAATCATTGGGAATATGCCAACAACTTGCAAATAAGAATCCTAACGCATTTGAAACGAGTTTGGCAATTACACTAAATCAAATTGCATGTTTCTACTATAGTACAAATCAATATGCGAAAAGTGTGGAGATGTTCAAAGCAACATTAGAAATTCGAGAACGACAAGCAATAAGAAACCCATCTGCTTATGAAAGAGATTTAGCCAGTGCTCTGATGAACCTCGCCTCAGTATATTCTGACATCAATCGTCATTCAGAAAGTGAGGAGCTTTATCAAAAAGCATTACTCATTTATAAAAGACTTGCTGCCAAACACCCTAACGTATATACTGCAAAAATAGCATTACTTCAATGTAATCTTGCAATTTTATATTCTCAGACTTCGCAATATTCAAAAAGTGAGGAAATGTACAAAGCTACATTGGAGATCTATCAAGAATTGAACAAAACTAATAAAGGATCATATCTTCCCGAATTAGCAATGACAAAAATGAATCTTGCAATATTATATAAAAATACTGAACGCTATTCCGAGAGTGCCGATTTATACGAATCTGCTTTAATTATCTACAGAAAACTTGCAGAATCAAATCCTTCTGCATTTAATTCGAATGTAGCTAAGTGTCTCCTGAATGCAGGATTCTTATATAGCACTATGGGAAAAACACAAGAGGCTGAAGAAAAATTTCAAGAGGCAATCAGCATATACTCCGGAATGGAAGAATCTACCAGAGCAGCATATAAAGCAGATATTGCACGCGCACAATATGGTCTCGCCGATTTGCTATATTCCGAGAAAAGATACATCGAAAGCGAGAAAGCATATCAAGAAGCTCTTTCCATTTTCAAGGAAGTTGCCGTTTCAAATCCAATTATGTATAGTTTAGTTGCCTTATGCCAGATTTCAATTGCACCGATATATCGCAAGGCAAAACAATATTCCGAAGGAATAGAGATTTATAAGGCGGCAATAGAAACATACAAATATCTTTACCAAGCAGCTCCGAATTCTTTCGATTTGTATTATGCAAGCACCCAGATGGAACTGGCTACACTATACCTTGAAGCAAAGCGGAATAATGAGAGCGAGGATGTCTACAATGGTGCCATTAAACTGTATCAAGACTTTATCAATGCCAACCCGGATAATTCTGCAACATACTTGGAACAAATGTCTTATTATTCCAATCTTGTGGGAAAATTCGCCGAGGGTGAGAAATACGCATTGGAGTCGTTGAAAATTGATTCCACAACCACCGGCACCTACAAGGATCTCGCTGCAGCACTCCTGCTCCAAGGAAAATTTGATGAGGCTGCCAAGATCTACCGCGATTACAAAGCCACCCTAAAGAACAGTTTCATCTCCGACCTCGATGAAATGGAGCAAATTGGAGTGATCCCCGAAGAGCGAAAACAAGATGCGCTGAAAATCAGAGAGATTTTGGGGGAGTGAAAAAAATTGGGTGGAAATTTTTTGGTTACGAGAAAAATTTGTATCTTTGCAGCCGATTTACTAACAATTAAATACTTACAAG
>JBJEKB010000323.1:0-6570 GCA_051878395.1 Muribaculaceae bacterium | reverse complement strand
CGTAACCGAAGTGGAAGATGGGGCTTCGATAGTGCCAAGCACGAGCTTCCAATCGCCATCTTTTTCGCGAGCCACAGCCTGCAATCGCATGGTAGGCTTAATTTCGGTGGTGAAAACCACATTATTAGCCTTAAAGGCGCCATGCCCCACCCATGTGTAGCCTATGTGGTCCCAATCGTGGTTAGGATTAACAATAAATGAAGCGCCTTCATACACTTCCAGAATATTTTCATTCTCATCGACCAAAGCAAAGCACACTTTGCCATCGAAATCGTTGGGGAAAGTAATTTGTCCCACCATTGCAGAGAAAGGCACATTTTGCTGCACATCGACAACCGTCAAATTTACCCCTGCCTGAGTTCCTGCGGCTAACCACAGGTAGCCATAGTCGTTCCAGCAGCGGGCATATTCCTTGGTGTTGCCATCGTTGTAGAGGTTGATGTTCATGCCTATATTGTAGTCGAAACCGCCAAGCAGGAATGGCTCGAAATAGCCGTTGGAGGCGCCGTTCCAACCCCAGTTGATATGCAGGAAATGCTCGGCATTATATCCATCGCACACAAAGGCGTGTCCGCCCGCTTCCATCGAATTTCCCGACATAATCACCGGGCGATTGGAGTCGATTTCATTCTCCAGAATGTTCATCCACTTGCTTTCGGTGAAATTCACCGTGTTGATATACTGACTTTTGGGCGAATAACGGAGATTCTCGTGCATATAGTGCCCGACAACGCAGGTTTGTGCCCCGGAGCCGTCGGTTGTGTAGGTCATATTCACGCTTGCAGCAGCCGCTTGCATCAATTTGCCCACTTCGGCGGCTTGAGCCTCGGTGTAATTCCCCTCGGTGTATTCATCGAGCAAGAGCGAGTAATCGAAACTTGTATTGTCGAAGTCGAAATTCATGAGCGTGCCGTTGCTATACCAGCTATGCTTGCCGCGGCCGGTTTCGGGCCACTTATTGTACTTCATGACAATCGCCATAGCAGTAGCCACACATCCCGCAGGGCATTTCACACCATCCACCTCGGGCGCATACATATTATAAGGATATCCTTGACCCCAAGTGGCAGTGGGGAGACAGACACCGCCTTCGGTGGAATAGGTTGTCGGAGCGCTCCAAGAGGCATCGACGGCATCTTCCGCCACCCCTTGCAACTGTTCAGCCAACCTTTCGAGCATAGCCGACAACTGCGGCGGCAGATTTGCCGTGTCGAAAGAACCGCTATCGGAATAGCCTAAAATCTTCTTGGCGCGAGTGTCGCCGGAGACGACAACAAACCCTTGGTTGTTTTCGGCATTAAAAACATAATACATCTGCGGCACATTTTCATCCATTTTGCCATCGACCGACGCAAGGCGTTTGGGTGAAGATTGAGTGCCATTCAAGAACTGAGAGGCGATTTGTGCAGCCTCTTGACGCGACACTTGTCGAGCGTTGGCAACCAAAGCCAACAAGACAATCATAACTGAAATTAATCGTTTCATGGCGTTTTTCATGTCGAATGCTTCCTACTTCGACGGTTTATATTTAGGATTAGGTGTGAAAGCGATACTTGCAACTCACTTTTAACGGCTCGCGCAAATATACACCCTTCGTGTTTTGTGGTTTCTACTGCAAAATTACAATACATTCGTTTTATTTACAATTAATTTGGCAAGAAAAAATTCGCCGGGGGTGGTTGATTTGCGGTGAATGGGGTGGTGGTGCAATAAAAGGCGGGAATTTGCGTTTATTATAAGAATAGTTACACTCTATAGGATAGAACTTTCTATGATGAAACGTCTCATATATATAATGGCGATGGCGGCGATAGTAACACTCACCGGATGCCGCACGCCGAAACTCAGCGAGGCCGACGAGCAGTATGCCCGGGGCGAATATAATGATGCATCGAACACCTACCGCAAGGTGTATAACAAACTCACCAAGCGCGAGGAACGCCCATTGCGCGGCGAGGTGGCGTTTAAGATGGGGGAATGTTACCGGCGGCTGAACCGAGCGGCACGCGCATCGGCGGCTTATCGCAACTCGATTCGCTACGGCTACCCCGACAGCATGGCGATATTCTACCTTGCGCGCTCGCTGCAGTGCGAGGGGCGATATGCCGCTGCGATAACCGAATACCAAAACTTCCTTGCGCTCGCGCCCGACGACCGCCGCGCCAAAGAGGGGTTGCGCGGGTGTGAACTGGCGTTGAAATGGAAAGAAAATCCCACCCGCTATGTGGTGAAAAATGCCAAATTGTTCAATTCGCGCCGCAGCGACTTCTCTCCGATGCTCCTCGGCGATGAAGAATTCCTATATTTCACCTCCACCACCGAAAAAGCCACCGGAACTCACAAGAGCGAGATTACCGGCACCAAAAACGGCGACATATTCTTCTCGAAGAAGAACGAGAAGGGGGAATGGCAGCGACCGGAACCGGCAGAAGGGGAACTCAACACCGAATGGGACGAGGGAGTGATATCGTTTACCCCCGACGGGAATACCATGTATCTCACCAAGGCACGCCGCGAACCCAATGCAGCCACCTCGGTGGAAATCTACACCTCGCAACGCTCTGACGCCAAGTGGAGCGCGCCGGTGAAATATGAAATCACCGCCGACACGCTATCGGCATACGGCCACCCGGCAGTGAGCGCCGATGGCAAGTATCTCTACTTCTCGAGCGACATGCCGGGAGGATTTGGCGGAAAAGATATATGGCGCGTGTCGCTTGTGGATAGAGCCGGAAGCCTCGAAAACCTGGGCGAGCAAATCAACACGCCCGGCGACGAGATGTTCCCATATTGCCGCACCGACAACGTGCTCTATTTTTCGAGCGACGGACACGCCGGAGCCGGAGGCTTGGACATATTCAAGGCGGTGCAGAACGAGAGCGGCTTCTGGACCATCGAAAACATGGGAATGCCGATGAACTCGGCAGGCGATGATTTCGGCATTACCTTTGGCAAGGGGGAATATGGCTTCTTCAGCAGCAACCGCAACGACGGTCGCGGATATGACCACATCTACTCATTTGAATTGCCTGAGATAAAAGTGTGGATTTCGGGCACCGTACTCGATAAAGACGAGGAGCCGGTGAAAAACGCCATAATACGCATCGTGGGCAACGACGGCAGCAACCAGAAAGAGGTGGCGCGCGACGACGGGTCGTTCCGCTTCCGCCTCGACCGCGGCGTGCACTATGTGATGCTCGCCGGTGCGCAAGGCTACCTCAACCAGAAGCAGGAATTTGTGTCGGACATCGCCGAGGAGGATGCCGAATATGGGATAGACTTCATCCTCGCCTCGATACAGAAGCCGCAGGTGATTGAAAATATCTTCTACGACTTCGACAAAGCCACCCTCCGCCCCGAATCGAAGGCGGCACTCGACGAGATGGCGCAAATGCTTCGCGACAACCCCAACGTGGCGATAGAGATGGCATCGCACACCGACCGCCACGGCAAAGACGACTACAACATGCGCCTGTCGGAACGCCGCGCCAAGTCGGTGGTGGACTACCTCATCGCAGCCGGAGTGCACCCCGACCGCCTCAAGCCGCAAGGCTACGGCGAATCGCGCCCCAAGGTGGTAACGAAGAAGATAGCGCGCGAATATCCGCAGTTTAAGGAGGGAGATGTGCTCACCGAGGAGTTTATCCTCACACTCTCGCCCGAAGACCAGGATGCCGCCGACCAGATAAACCGCCGCACCGAATTCCAGGTGCTCTCAATCACCTACGACATGTATTAACCCACAAAACGCGGCAATGAAAAAGAAAACAGTACTCGACCTGCAGCGCATAGGCGTGGATGAATTTCGCGCTATGAAAAAGATACCGCTCATTGTGATACTCGACGATGTGCGGAGCCTGAACAATATCGGTTCGGTGTTTCGCACCGCCGACGCCTTTGCCATCTCGCACATCTATCTGTGTGGCATCACAGCCACACCACCCCACCCCGACATACACAAAACCGCGCTCGGCGCCGAAGACTCGGTGGCGTGGAGCCACGAGGCAGATGTGGTGTCGCTGGTGGAGCGCCTTCGCGCGCAAGGAGTGGTGGTGTGTGCCATAGAGCAAGTGATGGGGAGCGTGAGCCTGCCCGATTTCAGGGTAGAGCCGGAGAAAACCTACGCGGTAATCCTCGGCAACGAAGTCAAGGGGGTGAGCCAAGGCGCAGTGGATGCCGCCGACCTATGCATCGAAATCCCGCAGTGCGGCACAAAGCACTCACTCAACGTGTCCATCACCGCCGGCATCGTGATGTGGGACCTATTCAAGCAGATGAGGATGTAACTTTTTTCCGAGAACAGGGCTGTGCAGTTTACAACGATAAGTTTCGGCATATTTTTTGCAATTGTGTTTGTGCTGTATTGGACAGCATTTCGCAAGAGCCTGCGAGCACAAAACGTGCTGCTGCTCGCTGCGAGCTATCTGTTTTACGGCTGCTGGGACTGGCGGTTCCTCGGACTAATCATTTTCACCACCTTATCGACCTACGCCACCGCGCTATATGCCCGCGGCAAGCACGGGAAAGCATTGACAACGCTCAACATCGTCATAAACCTGGCAATCCTGGCGGGCTTCAAATATCTGGGGTTCTTTGTTGACAATTTTGTCATGCTATTATCGTCGATGGGTGCCGATATCAGCACCGCCGGCATCGAAATACTGCTCCCGGTGGGGATATCGTTCTACACCTTCCAGTGCATCGCCTACAGCGTGGATGTGAGGAAAGGGAAAATCGAGGCGTGCCGCAACCTGCTCGATTTCGCCACCTTTGTAGCGTATTTTCCGCAACTTGTAGCCGGACCCATCGAACGCGCATCGCGGCTATTGAGCCAAATAAGCAGGCGTGAGGGGTGGAACGGCGAATTTGCAGTGTCGGGGCTGCGGATGGTGCTGTTTGGGGTGATGAAAAAGGTGTGCATAGCCGACATGCTGGCAATATATGTCGATTATTTCTTCACCTACGTCGGCAGTCCAATAGGCACCGTGATGACAGGCGTGCTGTTTGTGCTGCAGATATATTTCGACTTCTCGGCATACAGCGAGATAGCGCGAGGGGTGTCGAGGATGCTCGGAATCGAGTTGATGGCAAACTTCCGATTCCCCTATTTCTCGCGAAACATCATCGAATTTTGGCAGCGATGGCACATATCGCTCATGTGGTGGTTTCGCGACTATGTGTATATTCCGCTCGGAGGGAGCCGCCGCGGCGCAATGCGGACGATGTTCAATCTCACAGTGGTGTTTCTGCTGTCGGGGCTGTGGCACGGCGCGGCGTGGAATTTCGTAGCGTGGGGAGCATATTGGGCTGTCGCCTATATCATCGGCAAGAATTTATTGCGGCTCAAGCGCCACGATGAGCCTATCAGCTTGGGGCAGCTGCCGCAAATGGTGCTCACAATGGCAGTGGTGACGCTCGGAATCTACATTTTCCGATGCACCACATGGCAGGAGATAGGCATCGGACTTGCGAGGACGGGATATTTTGCGCTATTCTTCGGCGCGTGCTGGGCTGTGGCAAAAGCAGTGTCGCTGATTTACAAGCGTTCGCAGACTGCAGCCAAAGGCGCGGTGCTGATTTGCTGCGCGGTGCTGATTGCAGCGCTATGCCGCGACCCGGCGGTGGCACCAAACTACTGGTGGGTGATTCCTATGCTGTTTGCCCTCGCAATCGAGTGGAAAAACCGCAACAACGAATACGCAGTGCAGCATATCGGCAAAAAACGCCGAACAAGATGGGCGATCTACTGGCTGTGCATGCTGTTTATACTTCTGAGCGAAGATGCCGGCATGAGTTTTATATATTTTCAATTCTAAGGCGATATGAAAATAGACAACACCACAAAATCGGTTCTCGGATTCATTGTCAAGGCTTTGGCGATGACACTCCCGGTGCTGTTGCCGGCGGTAGCCTACTATCTTGCCGCCGACCCGTTCAAGGTGCTGTATCATTACGACAACTACTATGAACGCCCCGCAGGGAGAGATTTTGCTGTGGGTGTGAACAAAGGGATGGTGACAATCCGCGACTACAACGCCCGCAAATCGGAGGGCGCGCGCTTCAACGCCTTCATCTTCGGCGCCTCGATATCGTGCTACTACGACGCCCGCGAGTGGGGAGCGCGGCTCGGCAGTGACGCAAAACCGTTTCACTTCGACTCCTCGGGCGAGAGCCTCGAGATGATGGCAGAAAAGGTGGAATATCTCGACCGGCAAGGGGACACAATCAAATATGCCCTGGTGATTCTCGACCCCATCGCAATGGGAGCGGAGAGCAAAACCGGATTGGCTTACAAGCATCCGCCGGAGATAAACGGCGGCGCGGTGGAATGGCTCGAGTGGCACTACTCCTTCTTCCGGGCATCGACCAATGCCGACTTTTTCAAGAGTTGGATTCCCGCCATCGTCACCGGGAAGAGTTGCTTCTACGGGAGGAACCCGATTTTTGTGGAGCAGCCGATTGTGTATGACCGGAGTTGCAACCAAGAGACGCTGCCCGAATGGGATCGGATGATAGCCGCCGACAGCAAGGGCTTTTACGCCGCCCGGAAACTCGTGGCGTCGCCCGACA
>JBJEKB010000322.1:0-6573 GCA_051878395.1 Muribaculaceae bacterium | reverse complement strand
AAAGTGGGTGAAATCGACGATTTTGGTTTTATTTGTGCGAAATCTGTTGTTTGAGGGTGTAATTTTGTGGAAGATATCGGTGCGGCGGGGCGCTGCCCGGGTGTTCGGCAGGTCTTCCGTGCATTTCGCAGCGAGATTATTTGGGGGTGGTGATTTGGGGGTTTATTGATTTGAGGGTGGTGATGAAATTGGATTGGTGCTTGGGGGAGATGTAGATGCGGTGGCTTTTGCCGTATTTTATTTCTATTCTGTTGGCGGATAATGCGGGGGATGACATTAATGACGTGCTGTGCGTGATTTCCGTTATTTTGCTTATCGGCAGTGCCTGGCGATACAGTATTCCACATCGAATGTAAAGAGTGTCTTTTTTTATTGTGTAATCGGTGTGGAATAGTATGTCGAGCAATAAGGCAATCCCTATGCCGCAGGAAATCAGGTCGATAAGGAGTATCCAAAGTGTGTGGTAGCATAGGAATATGCTTCCTATAAACGATGCGGTTAAAAAGACGCATGTCGAGAGATACCAGATTGAAACTTCTGATTTATAGACTTTTTCCATAGTCAAAGTTTCATTGGGTGCGGGGTCGTTATTTGAGGTATTCTTCGATGGATGGGAGGAAGTAGTGGGCGGTTTGGTCGGGGTTGCAAGGGGTTACGGTGGCGTAGCCTTGGCGCAGCAGCACTACATCGCCGGTGTCGTCGGTGTCGTCATCGCACTTGTATTCGCCTGTGAGCCAGTAGTATTTGCGCCCGAATGGGTCAACACGCTCTTCGTATTCTCCAATCCATCGTCCCGAGGCGGCTTTGGCGGCGCGTATGCCTTGCAGCTGAGGCACATCGGGGATGTTGACATTCAGGCAGATGCCGTGGGGGATGCCTTTCTCAATCACGTTGTCCATGATGGTGTCTATCACACTGCGACACACCGAGAAGTCGGCACCCGGCTCGAATGCTGTGAATGAGAATCCCACGCTCGGGATTCCGAGCATACATCCCTCGAACACAATGCCCATTGTGCCGGAATAGATTGTCGAGGTGCCGGAATTAGCGCCATGGTTGATGCCGGCAACGATGAAATCGGGCTCGGCGGGGACTATTGAGTTCATAGCGAGTTTGATGCAATCCACCGGGGTGCCGTTCACGCTGTAGATTTTTGCGCCCAGATAGTCTGGGTGCTTGCTCACGCGCAGAGGCACGTTGCAGGTGATAGCCGAAGATTTTCCGGATTGAGCCGAATCGGGGGCTACCACAATCACATCGCCACGCTCCACAAGACATTCCACAAGGAATCTTATGCCGTGTGCGTTCACTCCGTCGTCGTTGCTCACAAGAATTAGCGGTCGTTTTCTCTCTTCCATAATCGTTTGGTTATCGCCTGCTGGGGCTGTATGGGTTATAATTGTTGTTTTGTTGATACTGATTGCCGCCGAAGGGGTTGTTAAACTCGTCGCCGTATTCGTCTTCCTCTTCGTCGGTCTTTTTCTCCTCTCGTTTCTCCCATTTCTTGGGCAAAGGCTTGTTTTTCTTTATGTCGAGCGGTTTCTGCATGTCGATAGCCAGGGCGTTGACGTCCCAGTTTTCGGTCATATCCCAATTTTTCTTGAGCACGAGTTTTTTGTTGTAGTAGTACACATCCTCGGGCTGTCGATTCTCGAAATAGTTTCCCGTGTCATACTCGCCGTTGCCGTTGCTGTCGATAAACAGTCGTGCGTAATAGGTTCCGGGATTGATGTATTCAAACAGAGCATTGCCGTTCTCCACAGGCACCTTAGCCACGGTGGCGTCGGAAGTGTTGAGCAGTTCAACGATAGCGTTCTCGCCCACACCCGATACCACAAAATTCACCACAGAGTAGTCTTCAAACTTCTTCACAGTGAATTTGTGCTCGATTTTCTTGTTGTGAAGATGGTAGATTGAGAACACCGAGGCAGAATCCACCGTGAGTTTGTAGTCGGCGCCCGGTTCCCACTCATATTCGAGAATGTATTGCATGATTTTGTAGTCGTTGGGATGACGCAACGCCACCCCCTCGATGGGAGTCCACACCGAATCCACCATAGTCTCGAGTCTAATGCCGGCATTGTTAACTGAATCGATGGGCACATCGGAGGCAAAACGCAACGGGAGGTTAATGTCCTGCGAGGCAGGCGATTCCACCTTGAAATTGATAAACTCAATCTTAGGCACGCTCACACTGTCAGTGTCTTGTTTCTCCTTCTTCTTTTCTTTCTTCTTCGGGGTTATTTTCTTATAGACGAAAGCGAGAGTATCGACACCCGGTGAAAGTTGCTGCAGGGTGTCGGTGCGCAAGAAAGCGGCACGCAGGCGGATAGTGTCGCAACGCGCCACCGTGGTGTCGGTAATCCAGTATTGCACGGTGTCGTTGCGCATCGAGCGCTCTGCGACATACCATCGGCTTTGCTCCGGGGTGATGTCGAGCAGTTCAATCTCGGGGAGCGTGTCGGCAGGCGCTGCAAATTCCAGACGTAGCAAGTCGGGGCGCACCCGCTCATATTTCGAGAGGTATTGCGATTTGCGCCCCTCGTTAAACATCGAGAGGAGCAGGTCGTTGGGGTAGTAGCGGTTCTTCTCCACCATCATCACGGTGTCGATTTCGTGCCGCACATTATAAATGGTGTCGAGCACGGCAGAGCGCACCACCCGAGGCTCGACCACGCCGGGATAGAAAGCGAGGTCTTCGGTAACGGCATATTTGTAGTCGCGATCGACATCGTTGAGGGCGAAAAGATGGTATTTTCCCGGTTTGAGATTGCGCAGGATAAACTGACCGCGGTCGTTGGTTCGCGCTATGCGTTCCAGAGGGATGTGGGTAAACGCGGTGTCGTCGAGGTTGCTGTGAACGCCCACGAGCACCTTCTGCTGCGGCTCAAGGGTGCGCGCATCGAGCACAATACCCGAAATCTGCATCGAGTCGAGCACCTCGCCGGTGGAGAAAGCGAAAGAGAAGCCATCGATGGGATTCCCCTCGTTGTTGTCCTGGATAGCGTCGCTGAAATCGATGGTGTAGGTGGTGTTGGGAAGGAGCGAATCGCGAATCTCCACCTGCACCTTGCGCCCCGAGGTGCGAATCACAGGCATCTCGCGCTGCCCCGGAGAAACCACCACCTTGTCGTTTTGATCCTTGAGCACCACGAGTTCGTCGAAATAGATTTCGACTTTTCTATCGGTTACGTTGACAGCGCCCGGCGAAGGCTTGCTCCCCACAAACACCGGAGGGAGCACATCTTGCGGGCCGCCGCTCGGTCTGCCCATGCTGGCGCAAGAATGTAGCAGCAGAGCCATCGCAACAGTCGCCAAAATATAGAAAGAATATTTAAGTCCGGTCATAAAATTCAAATTTGGGTGTAAAGTTACTAAAACTTCGCCAAAATACTCCACACGGCAGGCATATAAATACAAAATAAAGCGAAAAGCAGCCGAGGGAAGGGGCGAGGAGATATCGGCGGAAGAAAAAAACGCATGGCGCAAGATGCTGCTTACACCTATTAAAAATAGGAGAAAAACAGCCGATTTCCGCCATTGCGGCTGCCAATATTGCATTTTTATCATCAAAAATGCCGTTTTCATTTTATTTCTTGAAAAATTAGCCGTATATTTGCAGGCTGAAATATCATCGAATTTTCAAAGTAAAAAAATTAACATTAAAAATAAACAACAATTTAACACAATGCAAACTAAAGGATTTATCAGAGTGATATCTGCGCTCTTAGTTCTGATTTGTGCTTTTTACCTTTCGTTCTCATTTGTAACAAGACATCATGAGGGAAAGGCAGCCGAATATGCAGCATCGATGGCAAATACCGACGATGCCTCAGACGCCAAGTACAAATCGTTCTACAACGCATATATCGACTCAATCGCCAAGGAAAAAGTGTACCTCGGTTATTACACATTCCAGCAGGCTCGTGAGATGGAAGTGGGCTTAGGCCTCGACCTTAAAGGTGGTATGAACGTAACTCTCCAGATTTCGGTTCCCGACATCTTGAGAGCATTGTCGCACCAAAGCACAGACGCCAATTTCAACCGCGCACTCGCCGTTACCGACTCGCTCCACAAGCGTGAAGCCGACTATGTAGGCGCATTCTGCAAGGAATACAACAAATTGGCTCCTCAAGGCAGCCTCGCCGTAATCTTCGACAAAATCGAGTCGATTCAACCTGGTGCTACAAACGAACAAGTTGAGGCTATCCTCAAAACCGAAGTAAACTCGATGGTAGATAACTCATACAATGTGCTTCGCACTCGTATCGACCGCTTCGGTGTTGTTTCGCCTAACATCCAAAAGATGGAGCGCGATGGTCAAATCCTTCTCGAACTCCCGGGTATCAAAGAGCCTGAGCGTGTGCGCAAACTCCTCCGCGGAACCGCCAACCTCGAGTTCTATGAAACATACAATGTTAACGACCTCGCTAACCAGCTCAGCCTCCTCAGCGAGAACTCAATTAACAAGGTTGTAGCCGACACAACAGCAGCCGACTCAGCAGCCGCACAACCCACAGGACGCTCGCTCATGCAGCTCCTCAATGGCGCTGGCAACGGCTGTGTTCTCGGTGTTACCGCTGTAACCGATACTGCAACAGTTAATGCAATCCTCAACTCTGCCGAGGCTCGTCGCGTACTTCCCGCCAACCTCAAGGCACGTTGGAGCGTGAAAGCCGAAGACGAAAAAGGCAAATACTTCACTCTCGTTGCCCTCAAGACATCGGCAGGCAAGCCGGTTCTCAATGGTGATGTTATCGTGGATGCAAGCAGCGACTTCGACAACCTCCAAGGCAATGTAGTGTCGATGTCGATGAACGATGAGGGTTCACGCCGTTGGGCTCGCATCACTCAAAACAATATCGGCAAGCCTATCGCAATCGTGCTCGACGACCAAGTATATTCCTATCCTAATGTGAACTCGGTAATCGAGGGTGGTCGCTCACAAATCACCGGTCGCTTCTCTGTTGAAGAGGCAAAAGACTTGGCAAACGTGCTCAAGAGCGGTAAGATGGTGGCTCGCGTAGATATCGTGTCGGAAAGCATCATCGGTCCTTCGCTCGGTAAGGCAGCAATCGAAAGCGGCTTCATGTCGTTTATCGTAGCCCTCGTGCTCCTCATGATTTTCATGGTGTGCGTCTATGGCTTCGGTCCCGGTATGGTGGTTAACTTCTGCCTCATCTGCAACCTCTTCTTCACAATGGGTATCCTCGCATCGTTCCAGGCAGTGCTCACACTCTCCGGTATCGCCGGTATCGTGCTCGCCCTCGGTATGGCAGTCGATGCCAATGTGCTTATCTTCGAGCGCACTAAAGAGGAACTCCGCGCAGGCAAGAATCCTAAATCGGCAGTTGCCGACGGTTACAAGAATGCATTCTCTGCAATCTTCGACTCCAACCTCACATCAATCATCACCGGCTTTATCCTCTTGATTTACGGTACAGGTCCTATCAAAGGTTTTGCCACTACATTGATTATCGGTATCCTCTGCTCATTCTTCACAGCAGTGTTTGTATCTCGCCTCATCATCGAAGGCATCATGAACCGCGGCGGATTCAAAAATGTTACCTTCAGCACTTCATTGACCAAGACACTTTGGCAAAATACTTCGTTTGACTTTATCGGCAAACGCAAACCCGCGTTTATCGTAGTGCTCGCTGTTGTAGCAATTATCACAGTGTCGCTCTGCACTCGCGGTCTCAGCCTCGGTATCGACTTCTCGGGTGGTAGAAACTACATCGTGCAATTCGACCACGCCGTTAAGACCAACGAACTCCAGAACAAACTTCAACCTCTCTTTGGCGATGCAGCCGTTTCGGTTATCACTATCGACAACGACACCAAGGTGCGTATCTCGACCAACTATGATAGCGACAGCGAAAATATCGACGACGAAATCATGGAGAAACTCTACACCGGTCTTGAAAGCGAACTCAACGGTATGTCGCAAACCGACTTCTCAACATCAAATGAGGCAGTAGGTGTACAATCAGCCGAGAAAGTAGGTCCGTCGATTGCAGCCGATATCACAGTGGGCGCAATCTGGGCAGTAGCGCTCTCGCTCCTTGCAATGGCACTCTACATCTTGCTCCGATTCCACAACCTCTCGTTCTCACTTGGTGCACTCGCAGCCGTAGCATTCACAGCCTACACAATCATCGGCTTCTACTCATTGTTCTACGGTATCCTTCCATTCTCATTGGAAATCGACCAGACATTCATCGCGGCAATCCTTACAATCATCGGTTATCAAGTGAACGATACCGTGGTGGTATTCGACCGTATTCGTGAAATGCGCGGTCTCTATCCAAAGGAAGACCAGAAGGTTGTGTTCAATAAATCGCTCAACAGCACCCTCACTCGTACAATCATGACATCTGTAAGTACAGTGCTCGTGCTCCTCTGCATCGTGATTCTCGGTGGTGAAACCATCCGCAGCTTCACAAGCGCAATGTTGCTCGGTGTATGCACCGGTACATGTGCATCAATCTTCATTGCTACTCCTATCGCTCACATTCTCCAAAACGTGTTTAGCAAGAAGAATACAAATAAGCAGTAAATAAAACAACGATT
>JBJEKB010000321.1:0-6587 GCA_051878395.1 Muribaculaceae bacterium | reverse complement strand
GGATTTCAGCGGGTAAGAACGCTTGCGACCCAGTTTCTGCACAAGTTTTACACATAGTTCGGCGCACTCTTCATCCAAGTGCTCATTGCAAAATGCGAGGGCAAGTTCTATCACTTTTGCCTCTCTTTCTTTTAGTTGTTGCTTATCCATTTTATTTCATTTTTTGATTAATATTTCCGGCTAAGGTTTGATGTCATTGAATAATTGCAAAATTCATACCACAAAAGTAGTCAAAATCGGGCACAATCTACAAAAATCGGTAAAATAAAATTGCACGACACATTTTATGGTTCTAAAATGGGGAAAATTGGGTGGTTTTATGCACAAAAAATGCAAATATGCGGTTTATTTGAAGATAAATTAGTAATTTAGCCGTTTGAATTAAAGGCGCATGTTGCGCTATGGTTAATAATTACATAATTTTCAAGTGAATGGACAATAACAAAATACGCGTTGGGATTACCCACGGGGACACCAACGGAATTGGTTATGAAGTGATTATCAAGGCTCTCGGCGACCCGGCGATGTGCGAGTTGTGCACCCCGATTATCTACGGTTCGCAACGCATCGCCACTTTCTATCGCAAGGGAATCGACCTGGAGTCTCCTCTCAAGTTTAACATCATCTCGTCGGCTACCGATGCCGACCCCGACGGTGTCAACCTGGTGGAAGTGCTCGGCAAGGATGCCAATGTGGATCCCGGTGTTGAGAGTAAAGAAGCAGGCGAATACGCTTTCATCTCCCTGGAATGGGCGGTTGCCGACCTCAAAGACGGACTTATCGATGTGCTCGTTACCGCTCCAATCGACAAAAAGACCATCCAAAGCGACAAATTCAATTTCCCGGGACACACCGAGTATCTCGAGGCATCGTTTGGCGAGGGGAAGAAGCCGCTGATGATTCTTTTCAACGACCGCGTGCGCGTGGCTCTCGTTACCACCCATCTTCCTATCGCTCAAATTCCGGCGGCTATCACCAAAGAGGCTATCCTTGAGAAACTCCGCATTTTCAACACCACCCTCAAGCGCGATTTCAACATCAACGCTCCGCGCATTGCGGTGCTCGCGCTCAACCCACATGCCGGCGAACACGGATTGCTCGGCAAGGAGGAGGACGAGGTGATTATCCCGGCTATCAGCGAGGCGCGCGACGAGAAGATTATCGCTTTCGGTCCCTACCCTGCCGACGGATTCTTCGGCAGCGAACTCTATTCCTATTTCGATGGCGTTCTCGCTATGTATCACGACCAGGGTCTCGCGCCATTCAAGACTATCGCCATGACATCGGGGGTGAACTACACCGCCGGGCTTCCATACGTTCGCACAAGTCCCGACCACGGCACCGGTTTCGACATCGCCGGCAAGAACAAGGCGAATGCCGACTCGATGCGCGAGGCTATCTACAATGCCATCGACATCTACCGCAACCGCTTGCGCTACGACGAGATGTATTCCAACACTCTCCGTCGCCAGTATTTCGACAAGAGCAACGACAATGTGGTGCTCGACCTCACTAAAGATGAAGAAACAGACTAATCATAAATCCTATCCTATATGAATTACGCAATTATTGCAGCCGGTGAAGGCTCGCGCCTCGCTCAAGAGGGGGTGGCAAAGCCGAAACCGCTCGTTGAACTCTCGGGTGAGCCTATGATAGGCCGTCTCATCTCGATTTTCCTGAGATGCAATGCCGAGAGCATCAGCATCATTGTGAATGAATACATGACCGAAGTGCGCGAGTATCTCGAAAGCCTCAAGCTCCCGGTCCCCCTCAATCTTGTGGTGAAAACCACCCCAAGCTCGATGCACAGTTTCTACGAGTTGAGCCGTGTGATGAAGCCGGGCAAATTCTGCCTCACCACCGTTGACACCATCTTCCGCGAACCCGATTTCGCCCGCTACATCGCCGCATTTGAGGCCGACACCGAAAACGACGGCATGATGGCGGTAACTCCGTTTATCGACGATGAAAAGCCACTCTATGTCGAGACCGACGACCGAATGAACATCGTGGCATTCCGCGATGCCGCCTGGGATGGCGCAAAATATGTCTCGGGAGGCATTTACGCCCTCAACGAGAAGTCGTTTGATGTGGTGAAAGAGTGTATCGACAACGGCGTGTCGCGTATGCGCAATTTCCAACGCGCCCTCGTGTCGAGCGGACTCAAACTCAAGGCATATTCCATCGACAAAATCATCGATGTCGATCATGCCGAGGATATAGCCACAGCACAAAAATTTATTAGCGAATAAAATATTCAGCATTATGTCAGATATAGTAATTGCCGGCATCATGCGCGCCGGCGCTTATTCCCCCAACCACATCGGCAACGACGCCGCAATCTTCAACGCCACCGCCGAGCAGCTCCGCAAGCGCGGCTGCGAGGTGAATGTGTACAGCGAGGAGCAATTCATCGCCGGAAAGGTGAGCGAGCGCATCATCCTCAACATGTGCCGCGAACAGCGAAGCATCCAGCTCCTGCAGCAGAAGGAGGACGAGGGGTGCCTCGTTATCAATTCGGGCTACGGAATCGAAAACTGCACCCGCGAACGCATGACTCGCATTCTCCTGGGCAGCAACATCCCTTATCCCGAAAGCCTCATTGTCAACACCAACGAAGCTGTTAAGCCGGCTCTCAAGGAGAGCGGATTCACAGCCTGCTGGATTAAGCGCGGCGACTTCCACGCCATGCACAAGGAGGATGTGAGCTATTGCCGCCACATCGAGGAGGCACAAGAGGTGCTCCAGGAGTATTTCTACCGCGGCATCAAGCGCGCCGTCATCAACAAGCACCTCCCCGGCGACCTCATCAAGTTCTACGGCGTTAAAGGTTCGCCGTTCTTCTACTGGTTCTACCCGTTTGACGAGGGACACAGCAAATACGGACACGAAGCCATCAACGGCAAATCGACAGGCTTCGACTTCGACATCAAGCAACTCAAAGAGATATGCCACAATGCTGCCGACACGCTCGACGTGGTGGTGTATGGCGGCGACTGCATCGTCTCGAGCGAGGGCGACATCAAAATTATCGACTTCAACGACTGGCCCAGCTTTGCCCCATGCCGCAACGAAGCCGCTCCCCACATTGCCAAAGCGGTGATGGCAGAAATTAAAAAATGGAACAGTAAATAACCTTTAATAATGGATAACAAAGAAAGTTTTATTCAACGATATAAATCATCCCTCAAGTCGATGGACACCGAGGAGACCATCGACCTTATGTTCTATCGCCCGATAGGATATGCCTGGGCGGTGTTGTGTGCCAAACTCGGCATCACCCCCAACGCCATTACTATCGCCTCGATTTTCATCGGCGTTGCCGCCGGAATTATGTTCTATTTCGACAACATGGCTTACAACGTCGCAGGTATGTTCCTCCTCATCTGGGCAAACTCGTTTGACAGTGCCGACGGGCAGTTGGCGCGCATGACCAAGCAATACTCCCGCTTAGGAAGGATTCTCGACGGCGTGAGCGGCGACTTCTGGTTCATCTCAATCTATTTTGCCATCTGCTTCCGAGTGTCGCAAACCAGCGCATTTTTCTCGGCTCACACTTGGGTGATTTGGGCTATCGCTATCGCTGCCGGAATATGCCACGCCAAGCAGGCTGCAATGGCAGACTACTACCGCCAGTTCCACCTCTATTTCCTCAAAGGCGAGGAGGGGAGCGAACTCGATTCGGTGGCTGCCATCGATGTGAAATACAACACTCTCTCCTGGAAGAAGAATTTTATGGGCAAACTTGTGTGCTTCTTCTACCGCAACTACACCGCCAACCAGGAGGCTTTGACCCCGGCAATGCAGAGCCTGCGCCGCACTATCAAAGAAGAGTTTGGCAACGAGATTCCGCAGCGCTTCCGCGACGATTTCCGCGCCAAGAGCAAGCCGCTCATGAAATACACCAACTGGCTTTCGTTCAACATGCGCACCATCGCGCTGTTCTGCTCCCTCTTTGCGTGTATGCCATGGCTCTATTTCGGCTTTGAACTCACCGTGCTCAACATTCTCCTTATTTACATGATGCTGCGCCATGAAAAAATATGCCGCGGCTTTATCAAAGAAATCAAAGATGGAAAATATAAAGATTAAAGGCATAATTTTCGACTACGGCGGCACTATCGACAGCCGCGGCGAGCACTGGAGCGAAGTGATATGGCGCGGCTACCTGGAATGTGGCGTCCCTGTATCAAAGGAGCAATTCCGCGACGCCTACGTCTTTGCCGAGCGCGAACTCGCCAAGACCCGCCACATCCTCCCACACCACAATTTCCGCGACCTTCTCGAGATTAAAATGAAAATCGAGATGGACAACCTTGTGGAGAGCGGAGCGCTCGACCGCGCTACCGCCGACGCAAAATATCTCCCGGTGGCTCATTTCTGCTACAACGAGGCTAAAGCGTGCATCGCCGAGGCTATCCCGGTGCTCGATGCCCTCGCAGCCCGCTACCCCATGGTGCTCGTGAGCAACTTCTACGGCAACGTGGAGAGCGTGCTCGCCGATTTCGGGCTGCGCCACTATTTCAAGCAGATTATCGAGAGCGCGGTGGTGGGCGTGCGCAAGCCCGACCCGCAGATTTTCCGCCTCGGTGTCGAGGCTCTCGGACTCCCCGCTGCCGATGTGCTCGTTATTGGCGACAGTTACAAGAAAGACATCGTCCCCGCCGAATCTATCGGCTGCCATGTGCTTTGGCTCAAGGGGAAAGGATGGACCGCCGATGAAGACGCGGTGTCGCATCCCGCTATCATCAAAAAACTCGCCGAAGTGCTTGATGTAGCATTATAATTCGTTAAGAGAAAAATTTATTTTTGTCCAATATTTCGCATAAATTGGCTATATTGGTATAAAATTGACTACTTTTAACTAAATCATCACCAATTAAAACACTAAATATTTTTTTTAATAAGAAAATCGCCGTAATTTTACGGCGTTTTTCGACATTAACGAAAATAGAAAGTAATTAAAACATAGAATAAATTCTAAAAAAGACACTATTATGAAAGGAAATGTTCAAAATGCAGATGGCAAATTAGGCGTACTCGTTGTAGGCCTCGGCGCTGTTAGCACCACATTCATGACCGGCGTGCTCATGACACGCAAAGGCTTGGCAAAACCTGTCGGCTCAATGACCCAATACGACAAAATCCGTGTGGGCAAGGGCGCTGACAAAAAATACCTCCCTTACAACGAAATCGTGCCGATGGCATCGCTCAACGACATCGTTTTCGGCGCTTGGGACGTTTATCCCGAAAATGCCTACGAATCTGCTATCAACTGCGAAGTTCTTAAAGAAAAAGACATCAATCCCGTTAAGGACGAGCTCCTCAACATCAAGCCTATGAAGGCTGCCTTCGACCACAACTACGCAAAACGCCTCGATGGCAACAACGTTAAGGACTGCAAAGACCGCTGGGATATGGTTGAGCAAATTCGCGAAGACATCCGCAAATTCAAAGCCGAAAACAACTGCGCTCGCATCGTTGTTCTCTGGGCTGCTTCTACCGAAATCTACGTTCCCGTTGACGAGAAAATCCACGGCACTCTCGCTGCTCTCGAAGCCGCTATGAAAGCCGACGACAAAGAGCACATCGCTCCTTCTATGTGCTACGCCTACGCTGCACTCTCCGAAGGCGCTCCATTCATCATGGGTGCTCCCAACACCACTGTAGATATCCCCGCTATGTGGGAACTCTCAGAAAAAACCAAAATGCCTATCGCTGGTAAAGACTTCAAGACAGGTCAAACTTTGGTTAAATCGGGCTTCGCTCCTATCATCGGCACTCGTTGCCTCGGTCTCTCAGGTTGGTTCTCTACCAACATCCTCGGCAACCGCGACGGTCTCGTACTCGATGAGCCTGCCAACTTCCACACCAAGGAGGTGAGCAAGCTCTCTACTCTCGAGTCGATCCTCGTTCCCGAAGCTCAACCCGACCTCTACAGCGGCTACTATCACAAAGTGCGCATCAACTACTACCCACCCCGCAACGACAACAAAGAGGGCTGGGACAACATCGATATCTTTGGCTGGATGGGCTATCCAATGCAGATTAAGATTAACTTCCTCTGCCGCGACTCTATCCTCGCCGCTCCTCTCTGCCTCGACCTCGTGCTCCTCAGCGACCTCGCTGCTCGCGCAGGACGCTTCGGTATCCAACGCTTCTTGAGCTTCTTCCTCAAGAGCCCGATGCACGACTACACCAAGAACGAAGTGCCGGTTAACCACTTGTTCCAACAGTATGTAATGCTCAAAAACGCTATCCGCGAAATGGGCGGTTACGAAGCAGACGAAGAAATTGACTAATTTCTGTGTTTTCTAATTATAGGGTTGGGGCATCTTTATAGTGATATAAGGATGCCCTTTTTCTATCTCTTTTTTACCGCTCATCGGCTTCACGATGCAAAATTACGGCGCGGCGATGCGATTTTGATGCAGTTTGCGCGCGTTTCGGCTTTTTAACCCAATTTAACTGCATTTTCCGTTGTATCTTTGTGCCGCAATCGGGCGACACCGAGCTTAAGCTTTGCAGTGTAACGATTATTTTGTAACTTCGCATTTGATATGAGAGGGATTTTGCTCTACATATTG
>JBJEKB010000320.1:0-6592 GCA_051878395.1 Muribaculaceae bacterium | reverse complement strand
CGGTGATTTGTTTAACGATATTATAGAGGTATTTCGGGGTGATGTTGAGGCTTCCGGAATAGAAAGCCACATCGTGATAGGAGCGGTGGTGGGTTTCGAGTAGTTCCATGAAAGCGTTGAACAGCTCTTTAGCGCGTCGTGGAGCAGCAGGGATGTCCGATTTGTCGCGAATGCGGGTCATCCAGTCGTGGTATCCTGTGAAAAATGCTTTGAGCAGGTGCAGAGTCATCTCGTCGATGCAAGCGCAGTCGCTCTGACGGAAGTAGATAGCGAGAAGTCGCATGATGCTGTCAACGATTTCAAACACGATTGTATTGTCGCACCGGCAGCGGTCGTGTCGGAGCGATGAATACACGGTGCTTTCGAGTTGGAGGCTCGCTTCCCGGAGCGTCTTGGGGGTGAATCTCAGGATTTCGACAAGGAAATCGGGGCTTGGGTTCTCGATTGAAACAAGGTCGCCCGGAAAGATTGTGATTACCCCCTTTTCAGCAATATTCCACGAGTCGAAATCTACGTTGAACGTGGCGTTCCCGGCTCGGCAGAGCATTATCGCTCCGAAATCGGAGATTGTGGGTTCGCCCGTGAAGTTTTCGAGCGATGAGGTGTAGAGTTGTGATGTGTGTTGCATTGTTATTTCCAAAATCGACACAAATATAGACAAAATCGGGCGGTTGTGGAAGCGTTTCGTTCCGAAAAATACAATTATTGTGGTATTTTTTCAAATGGCTGAGAAATCCAATGGCAGTAACTTTGCAACTGTTTTCAAAGCGACATATTTCAAACATTATGAAAATAAGAATAATCCTACTATTGATTTCGTCATGTATTACATTCGTTGCTGCGGCTCAACAGGAGCGGATGATGGATATCGACGAACTTTTCGCTCTTGTCGAGCAGAGCAGCGCGTTGCGCGCCGGCAGGGCAAGTGTGGAGGCTGCCTCGCATGGGGTGGAGGAGGCTCGTGCCGAGCGCTATCCCGGCATCGACTTGTCGTTGTCGGTGAGTTATAACGGCAATGTGCTCATGACCGACCGCGATTTCGGAAATGGAAAGTGGTTTTCGCAGCCGCATTTGGGCAACAGTTTTACCGTGCAGGTTGAGCAAGTGGTGTATTCGGGTGGTGCCATAACCTCGGGGATAAATTTGGCTACGCTCGGGCGCGAAAGTGCCGAAACCAAAGTGCAACTCACTCGGTCGCAGCAGCGCTACCTCGCCTTGGGGCAGTATCTCGACCTCTTTTGCCTTGAGAACAGGGCAAAAGTGTATCGTGAGAACATCTCGCTCACCGATAGCCTTATCGGCGAGATGAAGGCAAGATATGAGCAGGGGATGGCTTTGCTCAATGATGTTACGCGTTACGAATTGCAGATGTCGGACCTCAGGCTCGCTCTACGGCGCACCGAAGACCGCATAGCCATCATCAATCACTCTCTTTGCAACACTCTCGGGCTTGAAAATGTGAGGATTATGCCCGATACGACACTCCTCCTCAATATGCGCGACAGCCGCCCGTTGGAGCAGTGGCGCAATCTCGCTGTCGAGTCGCCCGATGTCCGTCTCTCGCAAATCGGAGCCGAAATCGCTAAAGAGCAGATTAGGATGTCGAAAAGCGAACTTCTGCCCAAGGTGGCACTTTTTGCCACCGACAATTTCAGCGGTCCATATCAGTATGACATTCCGCCCATCGACAATAATTTCAATGTGTGGTATTTCGGTATCGGAGTGAAATACTCGTTGAGTTCGCTCTACAAGAGCAACAAGAAGGTGCGCCGGGCTAAGGCGACCGCCCACGAGAGCGCGGAATTGCTGGCATCTTCGCTCGAGCGTGCCGACAACAATATTCACGAGGCATTCACGCTTTACCACCAGACTTGCTCCGAACTCGACACGCGTCGCAAAAGCGTGGAACTTGCCACTCTCAACTATGGGGTGGTGCGCGACCGCTATTTCAACAGCCTTGCACTTGTAACCGACATGATAGACGCGTCGAATGTGAAACTCGATGCCGAGTTGCAGGAAGTTGACACACAGATACGCATCGTGTATGCGCTTTTCACAATGAAATATATTACAGGAGAAATTTAATAAAACAGAAATAGAATATGAGTAACAAGAAGCAAATAAAGAGATTGTATAATATTGTGGTATTGGTGCTGCTTATAGGAGCGGTGTGGTATATTTTGGGAAGAACAGTCCACTGGGGCAATGTGGAATACACCGACGACGCCCAAGTGCAACGCCACATCACCCCGGTGCACACCCGCGTGCAAGGTTTTATTAAAGAGATACGCTTCAACGAATACGGAAAAGTGAAAAAGGGGGATACCCTTGTGATAATTGATAATTCGGAATATCTGCTTCAGGTGGCGCGTGCCGAGGCAAATCTGCGTGCCTCAGAGATGGGTTCGACGGTGATTTCGGCAGGGATAAACACCACTGCAAGCAATGTGGATGCTGCCAATGCCGGCATCGACGAGGCGCGTGTAACTATGGAAAACGCCCGCGATGACTTTTATCGCTACGAGGAACTGCTCAAGCGCAATGCCGTGACCAAGCAGCAGTATGAAGCCATAAAAACCCGCTATCTCGCTGCTTTGGCGCGATATGAGCAGGCTTCGGCTCACGGCACATCCACATCGCGCATCAAGGATGAACAGACTGTGAGATTGTCGCAGAACGAGGAGAATATCGCTGTGGCGCAGTCGATGCTCAATCTCTCCCGGCTCAATCTCTCCTACACTGTAATCACCGCATCGACCGATGGTGTGATGGGGCGTAAGGACATTCATGAAGGGCAACTGGTGCAGCCGGGACAACTGTTGGCTCGGATTGTCGATGCCTGTGATGTGTGGGTGGTTGCCAACTACCGTGAGTCGCAACTCGGGCATATCGCCGTGGGCAACGAGGTGTCGATAACCGCCGACGCGCTCCCCGGAGTGCAATATTCGGGTGTGGTGGAGTCGTTGAGTCCGGCTACCGGTGCCGCCTATTCGATGGTGCCTGCCGACAATGCTACCGGCAACTTTGTGAAAGTGGAGCAGCGCGTTCCGGTGAGGATTCGCATCACCACTCAAGAAAGCGAGTTGCTTGAGCGTCTCATCTCGGGGCTAAATGTTGAAACCGAAGTGAAATACTAAGGGATATGAGCGATTTTCATGCTCCGGGGGGCACTTTCTCCATGCCCATGTACAACAAATGGGTGCCAAAAGCGGTGCAGCCTTGGATTTATCTTTGCTTCGCTTTCTTATTCCAGCTCTCGGGTGGAATGTATGGCGGAACACTGGCTCATATCATGGGTGACACCTGCATGATTCGAGAGGATGTGCTCATGATTGTGCTGTGTGGCGTTGTGGGGGTGAACATGCCGTTCCCGTTTCTTTTCAAGTTTAAATTCCGCTTCGCCAACAAGCGGTTGCTCATCAATGCCGCGCTGATTATAGCCCTGTGCAACCTCTTGTGCACCTGCACCGAAAACATCTTTGTGCTGTGTGTGCTCTCCTATATTGCCGGCTTCTTCAAGTTGTGCGGCACATTTGAGTGCTTCTCCAATATCCAGTTGTGGATGACACCCAAGCGCGATTTTGCCATATTTTTCCCGTTGCTCTATTGCATAGTGCTCGGCAATATGAGCCTCTCGCCATGGATTTCTCTGCATCTCGCCTATATTTTCCAAAGTTGGTGGGCTATGAACATGGTAATGGCGATTGCGATGCTCTGCATTGCCGGCATTGTATTTTTCCTCACTCACGACTTCCACATTATGAAGCCGATGCCGCTAATCAGCGTTGATTGGCTCGGATGTGTTCTCTGGTCGGCGGTGATGATAGAGATAATCTACATTTTCAACTACGGAGAATATTATAATTGGTGGAATGGGGAGCCGATACGCGTTGCGGCGGTGATGCTCCTCGTTACGCTCTACTTCACAATTCGGCGTATGCGCAACATCCGCCATCCCTATTTGGAGCCGCGAGCATGGCGCTACAAGGGGCTTATCCCGCTATTCGGGCTGTTTGTGCTTGTCGAACTTGTGAGCAGCACTCCCAAAGTGTTGCAAACTCGCTTCACCGGGATGATTCTCGGCTTTGGTGTGATGGATACTTCCGGGCTTTATATCGTGGAGTGGATTGGCACCTTGTGCGGATGCCTCTCGGTGATGGTGTGGGTGAAATTGCTGCGACTTAAATACACCCGACTGCTGCAGGTGGGGATGGCTGCGCTTCTTGCCTATGAGGTGATGATGTACTTCTTCGTAACCCCCTCGCTCGACCTCGCCTCCCTCTATATCCCGGTGTGGTGCCGCACTTTTGGCGTGGCGATTTTCTTCACCGCCCTCACTATCTATCTGCAAGAGATAATGGATTTCAAGCATTTCTTCATGGGATTGACCATGATAGGACTTGTGCGCAACGGCGTTGTGGAAACCGTTTGCTCGGGGATGTATAGCCTCATGCTTCGCCACAATATCACCGAAAACATTGTGCGCGGGGTGCCTCACGATATGGCTCAGTCGGTGATGGTGAGCGTCAAGCAGCTCTACGGTGCTACCTGCCTCATTGCCACTGCGGTGTTGCTGGTGTTCCTTGTGTGGAACATTCAGCCGGTGCGTAGCACTCTGCGACGGATGCCATATTGGAATGTGGTGGGGCGCTTCCTGCGCCGGTCTCCGCAATAGCGAGTTGCGAAATTCGGGCGAAATTCTTACCTTTGCAGCCTGATTTTTCATGAGTAAGTAATGATTGTTTCAGGTGATACGATTTTGGAGGCGGTAAGCCCCGAACTAAAATATATAGGTGTGTCGTTGCGCAACGATTACGGTTTGCGCATCGAGCGTGGCAAGACCTACGCCGTGATAGGCGCAAACGGATGCGGCAAAACCACCCTTGGAAAGATTTTGCAGAGCGGATGGAATATCGCCACCAACGAAATCAGAGGCGACAAGCGGTCGCTGAAGATTGGCAGTGTGGAATTTACCGACATCCATTCGCTCGCCGGTTTGCAAAGCGCCTACTATCAGCAGCGTTTTGAATCTACGATGAACGACGATGTGCCCACGGTCGCCGAGGTGATGAGTGGACGCATGGAGCGGGAGCGGTTTGAGCGGTTGTGTGCCGCTCTGTCGCTCCACGACATCTTGGACAAGCGGGTGAATTACCTGTCGAGCGGCGAGTTGCGCAAATTCCTGATTGTGAATGTGCTTGCCGAGGCTCGCGACCTCTTGATTATCGACAACCCATATATCGGGCTCGACGAGGCGTCGCGCACACTCTTCAACAACCTGCTCAGCGAGATTGCCGCCCGCGGTTGCGCGGTGGTGCTCCTCCTCTGCAACCCCTACGATATTCCCGATTTCACCGATGTCGTGGTGCCGATGCGCGAGCGCGAGGTGCTCCGCTCGGTGGAAATCTCCTCTGCCGAGATGCTCCGCGACGAGCGCGAGAAGTGCAAGGCGCTGTTCCTCGACCGATTCGCCCTCGACGAGGTGCTGTCCACCGTCCCCGACATCTCGGTGGATTACGATGTGGCATTTGCGCTCACGGGATGCGATGTGCGCTATGGAAATCGCGTGATTCTTCACAATGTCGATTGGACCGTGAAAGCCGGTGAGAAATGGGCGTTGCTCGGCGAGAACGGAGCCGGAAAATCCACGTTGCTCAGCCTCGTGTGTGCCGACAATCCGCAAGGCTACCGCAACAATATCACCATCTTCGACCGTCGCCGCGGCACCGGCGAGAGCATCTGGGAGATAAAGAGCCGCATCGGGTATATTTCGCCCGAACTCCACCTCTATTTCAACAATGGCGAGACGCTTGTGGATGTGGTGGCGAGCGGTTTGCGCGACACTCAAGGCTTTTTCCGCCGTCCCGACAGCGACGAGACATCCACAGCGATGCGCTGGCTCAAGGCGCTGGGTATGAGCGAAATGGCGCAGCGCCGCTTCAATACCTTGTCGAGCGGTGAGCAACGCCTCGCTTTGCTTGCCCGCACCCTCATCAAGGGCGCACCGCTGCTCATCCTCGACGAACCGCTCCACGGTCTCGACTGCGCCGCCAAGAAGGTGGTGGCAGATGTCATTGCGTGCTATGCCGGGCGTCCTGCCGCCTCGCTGGTGTATGTAACCCACTACCGCAACGAAATACCCGAGTGTGTCGAGCATATTTTCACACTAAAAAAGGAGAGATAACGAGCCATGTGGATATTCCTTGCGGTGCTGTCGGCTCTCCTGCTCGGGGTGTATGACATCTTCAAGAAACTTTCGGTCAACGGCAACAACGTGCTCACGGTGTTGCTCTACAATACCTTCTTCGGCGCGCTAATCATGTCGCCCATCGTGGTGATGGGGATTATTGGCGACGCCCCGGTGCTCGGAGGCGATGTCACCGGGCATTTGCGCATCCTCGGCAAGTCTGCGATAGTGCTATCGGCTTGGATAATGGGCTATTTCGGCATCAAGCGCCTGCCGCTCACCATCACCGGTCCAATCAGCGCCACCCGTCCGCTCATGGTGCTTGTCGGCGCGATGCTTGTCTTTGGCGAGCAACTCAATCTATTGCAGTGGATAGGGGTGCTTCTCGGAGTGGTGTCGCTGTTC
>JBJEKB010000319.1:0-6736 GCA_051878395.1 Muribaculaceae bacterium | reverse complement strand
AGGTGGGAACGCACCCCGATGTGGAGGCGCTAATTTCATCGTCGGCCGACATTAAAGCATCTATGGCGGTGAGTCTCGGCGGCGATGGTACTTTCTTGCGCACCGCTCGCAAGGTGGCGCTGCTCGACATCCCTATCCTCGGCATCAACACCGGACACCTCGGCTACCTTGCCGATGTGCCTGTGAGCGAAATGGAGTCGGTTATCGACGACATCCTCAACGACAACTTTATCATTGAGCCGCGCACCATGCTCGAGGTGGAATGGGACGGCATCGACATCCCTTTCCCTTACGCGCTCAACGAAATAACCATCCTCAAGCAAGACACGGCATCCATGATTGAGATGCGCACCGAAATCAACGATGTCCCTCTCACCAACTATCTCGCCGACGGACTTATTATAGCCACTCCCACCGGCAGCACTGCCTACAACCTCTCGGTGGGGGGACCTATCATCGAGCCCTCGTCGCGCTCGTTTGCTATTTCACCGGTGGCTGCCCATTCGCTCACTATGCGCCCGCTTGTGGTGAACGACGACAGCCGCATCAAGGTTACAACCACATCGCGAGCCTCGACCTACCGCCTGAGCCTCGACGGTCGCAGTTTCACCCTCCCCGGTGGCATGTCGGTGAGAATCAAGAAAGCACCCTACGTGGTGAAGGTGATGCAACGCCCCGGACATAATTTTGCCCTCACTCTCCGCAACAAGCTCATGTGGGGCATCAACAACAAATAACTTAGCACTATGGCTCAATTTTATTTAGACGACAAGGAATTCGGGCGTGTGTATATCAACACACGCCGGTCGATGAAAAAGGTGATTTCAAAATGGAAGAGCGGACACCTTTACATCTCCCTCCCTGATATTGTGTCGGAAAAACATTTGCGTCAATACCTCGACTCTTATCGCCAACAACTCCGCGACATACGCCCCGCCGAGACAGGTTGCACATTTGCCCTCGGCGACACTTTTCCATGCTTCAACGGCTACACGGCAAAACTCCTCGCATTCAACAACCAAGATGTATTGAGAAGTAAATTCCAAATCTACCGGGAAAGGCAGGAATTGCGCATTCTGCTCAATGAAGCAATCTTCGCCGAGCCAAAAGCGCAGGAATATATCACCTATTTTCTCGGACGCGCCGGGAAATACTTTGCCGGAACGTTTCTAATTGACTACGCCAACGAAGTGGCTCGCGAAATCGGAGTGCCGGTGGCGCTCTTCAAAATTGGACATGGGCAGAAACGCCTCGGCTGCTGCTCTTCTTCGGGAGAAATCTCGCTTTCCCAGAACCTCGTGTATTATCCCAAGCACCTCGTTCGCTTTGTGATATGCCACGAACTCGGGCATATCACCCACCAAGACCACTCCGCGGCTTTCCACGCCCTCGTTAACCGATATTGCGACGGTCGCGAAGCCGAACTCGATAAAGAATTGAAAAGTATAAGACTATTTGCAAAATGAACATAGTAGTATATTGCTCGTCGAGCAACAACCTCGACAAACGAATCACCGAAATAGCCGAAGCCACAGGCTCCACTATCGGCAAAAACGGCTGCAACCTCCTCTATGGTGGCGTAGATGCCGGACTGATGCACACAACTGCCGCTGCAGCATCGGCGGCAGGCGCAAAAATCATCGGGGTGGTGCCCGAACGCTTCAAGCACCGGGCAGACTCCCTGTGCAACGACCTGCGCCTCTGCATCGACCTTAACGACCGCAAGGCCATCATGATTGAGGATGGCGACATATTTGTAGTGCTCCCCGGCGGAATCGGAACCCTCGACGAGCTCCTCAGCACGCTCTCGATCATGAAAGTGAACAACGACCACCGATGCCGAATTATCGTGGCAAATATCGACGGCTGTTTCGACGGCATCCTTGCGCAACTCGCAGCCACAGCCGCTTCGCCATTCACCACAGGCACCGGTTTCTCTGACGCCTACACCGTGGCGACATCGGCACAACAACTCATCGAAACCCTAACTCAAATGATAAACAACTATGGCAAAAAGTAGCATATACACCTTCACCGGCGACAATGGCACCACCTCGCTCGTGGGTGGACAACGGGTGAGCAAAACTGACTGCCGCCTCGAAGCCTACGGCACTATCGATGAACTCAACTCGTTTGTGGGGCTCCTCGCGGCATCGCCCGAAATCACCGACGACTGCCGACCGATGCTCATCGACATTCAAAATCGACTGTTCAACGTGGGAGCATACCTCGCAACCGACAACAGCGCAACCCCCGACGCTCCCGCAATGGGCGTGGATGATGGCAAAATCAAAGCACTCGAGGCTGAAATCGACCGCATCGACGAGCAACTCCCCAAACATTTCCGATTCACCCTCCCCGGAGGCTCCGACGGAGCAGCGCGCGCCCATGTGTGCCGCACCGTGACACGCCGTTGCGAGCGACGCATCCTCACCCTCGCCGCAACCGCCCCCGTCAACGCCTGCGTGGTGAAATATATCAACCGTTTGAGCGATTATTTCTATGTCCTCGCACGTTTTATCGCTATAAATAGCGAAAATGGCGAAATTTTCTGGAATAAAGATTGTTAATATAAAAATAAGCAGTATTTTTGCAGTCTCAAAATTAGAAACTCATATTTTTCATATAGAAAGGAGACAAAACTATGTATTTGGAAAAGGGTAACAATTACAACTCAGCCTACTGGACATTGGAATTGGCATCTAAACTCGAAGACGCACCTTGGCCTGCTACAAAAGAAGAACTTATCGACTATGCCATGCGCTCGGGCGCGCCCCTCGAAGTAATCGAAAACTTGCAACAGATAGAAGACGAAGGCGATGTGTATGAGTGCATTGAAGACATCTGGCCCGACTATCCAAGCAAAGAAGATTTCTTCTTCAACGAAGAGGAGTACTAAACTCCACTCTTTCAAAATCACAAACAGCTAATACATAAGCGATTGACAAGTGGGCTTGTCAATCGCTTTTTGTATAAAACCGCCCATGAAATATTTCCGAAAGGTAATAAAGTGTATCTAAGGCTTCGGAATAAAATCGAGATAGGAAATAATGAAATTATAGCAATAGTTGATTCTTTCTATTGACAAATCAAAATATTATTATTACTTTTGCGAACCAATAATACTAATATTTAGGATTATGAGTTCTCAAAACAACATCCTTGAAGTTATCTTAAGCAACCACCGTTCGGTGTTTAATGTGCAGTCATTGATGATGCTTGCAGAATGTAATGACAGTCTGAAACTCACCAAGTCGCTACATTATTACGTAAAGGAGGGAAAAATACTAAATCCTCGTCGCGGCATTTACACCAAAACAACCTACGACGAGAAAGAAATGGCATGCAGCATTTTCCGACCTGCATATATCTCACTGGAATATGTGCTTCAGCGGTCGGGCATTGTGTTTCAATACGACGATACCGTGACATGCGTGAGTTATCTGAATCGTGCTGTAGAAATTGACGATAAGGCTTATCAGTTTCGCATTATCAATCCGGAATTATGGATTGGCATGGATGGAATTGAACAAAATGATAACATATTTATCGCCTCACCGGAACGTGCATTTCTGGATTTTGTGTATCTTAGTGCCGGAAATTGTTATTTCGACAATCTCCACCCTCTAAATAAAGCAAAGATAAAGCGGCTTTTGCCAAACTATCAGTCAAAAGTGCTAACTCAAAGGGTAACAAATCTTCTAAACTTAAAATGATTATGGATAAGAACAAGCATAGACTATATATGGCACAAATCCTGAGCCTCATTTTCAAAGACAAAGATCTTTGCCCAATTATGGCGTTCAAGGGAGGAACTTCATTGATGTTCTTCCATAATCTCAACCGCTTCTCCACCGACCTTGATTTCAACCTGCTTGATGCAGATAAAATCGATATGGTATATGACAAAGTACGAGCCATACTGACACGCTTTGGGACTATTGACGATGAAGCAAAAAAGTATTATGGACCTGTGCTTGTGCTCAATTATGGCAAAGGTGAGCGAATGCTCAAGGTTGAAATTTCAACTCGTCAATATCCCAACCACTATGAAATGCGTTCTTTAGCCGGTACGGAAGTCCGAGTAATGACGTTGCCGGACATGTTTGCTCATAAGTTATGCGCCATGGGTGAACGTCTTTCTCCGCGTGATATCTACGATGTGTGGTTCTTTTTGCAAAACCATACAGAAATCAACGAAGAGATTGTATTGATTAGAACCAATAAGAGTGTTAGCGAATATGCGGCATGGTGTGCCGAGCAGGTTCGTAAGGCAAGTCCAAAACTTTTGATGCAAGGACTTGGTGAAGTACTTAACGACACAAAGACAAAAACCTTTGTAAAAGACAAACTAATATCTGAAACGGCATCAGCCTTGGAATTATTTGCAGCTTTCCCATTAATCTCGAAATAGTCTCGGCATTAACACCGCATAACGACTGAGAATAACATTTTAATCCGGATTTTCTTTCAAGTTCAAGGGTTTATCAACGATAAAAGCCCATTGCTATTTGAGTGTTGACGAAAGCCTTTAAGTATTCGACAAGTTAGCTTGAACAAACAAAGTGTCTAATTTACATATCGCTCAATATAAATAGGTTACAATTAAATTTATCGCAATTTGCGACAAATTGCGATAAATTGCGATAACGCCTATCTAACTCTACTCACCATCTGCTCGAAATCGGAAGAACGGATATAGCCTTTTGTCCTGCCGTTCAAACTAATTTCACTCAAGTAACCTTTTTCAGTCAGGTTTCTTAAGTCAGATTTCGCAGTATTGTGAGTTACCCCGAATTTGCCCACAATATCAGTTGATACAAGCACAATATCAGGATTTTCTATACCTAGACTCAAAATATCAGCCTGACGCGCCGTTATGTTACCAAGATGCAAAAGTTTTTCAGATTTCTTTCTCTCGTTATTTTTGCGTTTGATATATCGGCTCAATGCTTCAAACGATTTGAGAAGCACTTCCAAATTATATTGTACAAAATATCCTATATCATTGCCATCGGCTTCGGAATAAAGAAATGCCTTCTCATAAGACTTCTTGGAACCTTTAATAATACGGGAAATAGATAAATATTGCACGAGCCAATAATTTGATTTCATCATATACCAATAGAACAAGGCTCTTGCGGTTCTGCCATTACCATCGGCAAAAGGGTGGTAATAGCCAACAAGGAAGTGTATTGTTATAGCTTTAATTATCGGATGAATGAAAATCTCGGTATTCTCGTCATTGAAAAAGGCGCATAAACTGTTCAAGAAATCACTCAGACACTCTGCCGATGGAGGTGTATGTACGGTTTCACCTGTTATCCCATTGCCAACCACAATGTTTTCATCGTCTCGTCTTAGACGACCTACAGCGTCGGGAATATCAAGCGCGTTTTCAGTCATCATTCTATGAATCTCCATTATTAATTCAGGGGTCAATGACTCTTTTGCATGGTCCCTTATGAAATTAATAGTATTATAGTTGTTGAGAATCATACGCTGACTTTTGTCTTTGGGAGATATCTTTTTACGAAGCATATCCTTTGCGGCTTCACGCGTTGTTGCCGCACCCTCCATTTGGCTTGAAGCAATCGCCTCCTCCATTATAGAACTGATGAGATACAATTCCTGTTTGGTCCTGTCGTCAGGGAAAATCTTGGAAGCGCCCCATGAACCGCCAAAATTCATGTCAAACTCATGGCATAGTCTCTGCATTGTATTTGTCAGAGAGAAATGAATATTATTTTGAGTCCAAACCTTGACATCTGTTAGATTTCTCACCGATTTAACTTTGCTCCATAATTCGATAGCCGTCATGTCGGAAGGCACACGATATTTGACATCACTCCAATATAGATATCTACTATTGATTGAGTAGATAAGATTCATCAATTCTTCCGACTCATTAGTAGTATCAACCTGAGCCGTAGTAGTATGAGGAGGTAGTTCAATCATAATAACAAATTTGAATGCAAATATAGCAATTTATCGCAATTTATCCAAATTTGCGATAAACAAAGATATATCGCCTTGATATATAGAAGATTATTGTTGAAATATTTCAAGCATATAAATATCCTGTTTATCAAAGTGCATTTTGTTTTTTTGCGGCATTTTATTTATGCTTCTTGCCGTGTTTCGTTTGTGTATTATGTTGCATTCCCGATAATAATTAATAACCGGCGCCGCAATTCCATAACAGAATAACAAGTTTCGAGGTAGCACGATTGGAGCGCATCGAATTGACGAAATTATCTCGGCATTAATGTTGCTTGACCGGCAGGAAACTATTTTTTGTATTAATAGGCACATTTTCAGATATATTTATTAATTTTGCAATTGCAGACCGCACTGAAGCCCGGGTTGGGGATTGAGGGCGGGATGTGAAGACGTAATAAGAAGCGTTTATCCGCGCTGATTCTTGACGAATCGGAATTCTCGCAAAATTTCTATCTAAGTCAAGGGTTGAGCAACGGTAGATGCCCGTGGATATGTAATATCTTGCTTTCGGCACGGTATTCCGCAAGGAATGTAGCCGGAGGTGTTGATTGCATATATAAGCGTAGGGCTTCTTCGTTGCCGTCCAACTTAGATAGGGCAATGCGAGAAGCCTCGATTCGTAGGACGGTAACAGATACAGATTCCTACGCTTTTTCTGTATAAATCTATTTAACGCCAACGAGGGGATGACCGCGGCACGTGAAAAACATTATGCGCAAAATTCTTGTATTGT
>JBJEKB010000318.1:0-1732 GCA_051878395.1 Muribaculaceae bacterium | reverse complement strand
TTTGATAACAATTTCATTAGATACATTATTTTTAATAGTTTTCAAGTTAAATCACCTAAATAAATTATAACTTTAATTTATTAATTAATCAATCTATTATATTTCAAACCATGGTAGAGTGTTATTTTTTAATGTTTTGGAAGTAAATATGAGTGGCAATAGTGGTGAATTGAGGGGTGGCATATACAACATCCACTCCGAAATCATCACTTTCATGGATGTCGAGTAACAAGTCGCTGCGGCGTACAACAAGGCAGTCGCCTGCCACCATTTTGTACTCCTTATTATTAAAGAGAAAAGAACATTCCCCTTTATGACAGAAAGCATGGCACAAATATCCATCTTTTGAGCCATCTCCGGTATTTAGTAAAGTGTTTTCAAAAATCAGGTATTCCATATTGTCGCAAATATACAACAAATTTCTAAAAGTGCAATATTGCCGCCTTTGAAGCATAGAATTTAAATTGTGCGGTATGATTTTTAGAATAGTTGAGTTTTTTTATGCCGGGAATTGTGTTTTTTACAATATATTGTTGTAATTTCGCAGTGGTAATATTTCGAGAAATTAAACATTAAACATATAGTTATGATTTACAAATTTAGAATTGTTTCTGACGAGGTTGACAATTTCAAGCGTGTTATCGCCATCGATGCCGATGACACTTTCGAGTCGCTCCGCAATGCGATTCTCGAATCGGTTGACTACACCAAAGACCAAATGGACTCTTTCTTTATCTGCGATGAGGATTGGAGCAAGAGAACCGAAATCACTCTTGCCGACATGGGCAGCGAATCGGATGAGGATATTTGGATTATGGGTGAGACTCGCCTTAGCGAACTGATTGACGATGAGGGGCAAAAACTCATTTTCGTGTTTGACTATCTCACCGACCGTGCATTTTTCATGGAGATGCGCGAGATGATTCCCGGCAAGGACCTCAAAGACCCTGTTTGTGAGAAGAAAGAGGGTAAAGCCGCTCCCCAATTTGTCGATGTGGATGAACTCAACGACAAGCGTGCCGCTGTGCAGGCTGCTTCGCTCGACGACGACCTCGATGCCGATTTCTATGGCGCTGAGGGCTTCAACGAGGATGAACTCGACCTTGAAGGTTACGACGACCTCGACTTGCAATAGGGTGGGCGGTTAAGGATGCCCTTATCCCAAGTGCAGAAATTTTGATATACGCTCCATCAATGTGATGTGTGGCATTTTTATGTGCATGCTCACCTTGGTGGAGTTTTTGTCGAAGAATAGGATGCAAGAATAGAGTACGATAGCGACACAAGTGTCAAACTCCTCAACGCCGTGTATCTTCTCCTCCGGCACTTCGTTGAAGAGGATGTTCTCTTCATCACAGTCGTATCGCAGCAATCCCGCTTCGAGACGCATGTGGTGATGAGAGAGTTTGGGTATAACCTGCGTTATTTCTTCATGCACCGCCGGCGAGCAGGTGGAATAGATTTTGTATAGGCGGTTTATAACTTTTGTGGTAATCATTTCTTAGTTTTATACACATAACAACCGGGCACGGCATTTTGTTCAAAAAAATAGGTCGGATAGTTGAATTATCCGACCCATTTTTATCTAAATGGGATTTTATCCCAAGAATGCGAGCAACACACCGGCGGCTACTGCCGAACCGATAACACCCGAAACATTCGGACCCATGGCGTGCATCAACAAGTAGTTGGTCGGGTCGTATTTAAGACCCATGTTGTTGGAGATACGTGC